>NZ_JAUBSA010000014.1:0-100338 GCF_036702115.1 Microcoleus sp. LAD1_D5
CGCTTCTGTGATTTATTGCGTAAGCGTTGCTTGCCGTAGGCGTCGCATCCCTCTTTAAAAACTGTCCGGAGTATTGATTGGTATAACATAACTACGTGATCTTTGGCTCTTGTTATTGCGGTATAAAGTCCTGCTTTTTCTTGAAAATCTTTATCTGGATCAGGCAAGTCTTCCACTTGGTCAACGCCAGCAATAATAACAGCATCAAACTCAACTCCTTTCAGCGCATTCCAAGAATCTACAATTACGAAAGGTCGGTTTACAACGTTATAAGCTCGGTCTTGAGAACGAATTGGAGCGTGATGGGGAACACCCAATTTCTTCAGGCATTGACTAATTTCTGATTTAAATGATTTTGGCTCTTGTGGATGCAATAAAACTCCGATTGAAGATTCTGGATGACTGCTCAATGCCAGTTTAACCTGTTTAGCTATATTGTCTGGAGACATATCACTTTTTACAAGCCTTGGCTTAATAGATGAACTGCGAGAAGACTTTTTGAGTGGTTCGACAATATGACCAATTTTACCACCAGCTTCTGAGCGTTTAGCTATCTTCATATTAGCACTAGCTAAATAAGGATATATAAACTGCCAAGCTAATTCTATAATTTCTGGCGCGTTTCTATAGTTTAAATCAAATATTTGCGAACGACCCGTGACTTCAAATCCAAGATTCTTCCAAGTCCATTTTTCCTTTGTTCGATGTTGCTGACCTTCGTACACTGACTGAGTATTGTCATAGACAAAAAACATAGAGTTTGTATCGGGACTTACAGCACCTAACATGGCCACAAACCATTCATCATAAAAATCTTGAGCTTCATCAATTAAAATGGCTTGATAACGCTCTTTGGCGTTCTTTTGAACTAAATCAATAATTTTCCCTCGCATTTCAGGATTTTCATCCCACTCATAAGTATACCCTATACGATAAGCCCAACTATGAAAAGTTCGACACTCTACGTTGGAACTCCAGCCTTTTTCGGCTATTATTGAATCAATCCATTCATTCATAAAGCGATTGTAACACAATACCAAAATATCCTTATAACCTTCATCAATTAGTTTTTCAATACGATTTAGCAATACTAATGACTTACCAGAACCTGCAACGCCTCGAACTAAAGAATGACCTTTAAGCGAGAAATTTTTGGCTTTATTCTGTTGTTCGTCTAAATCTTCGTAATTTAAACGCTGATTTAAAGATTGCTCGAAGTTAATCCACTGTTCCACAATCTTTCTCCTTATATTCCTTTTGTCTAGTGTTCTTTATTCAAATCAGCTTACTAAATCTGGATAAACTTTGCAGCGAGAAAAAGTGATAAAAAGTGATAAAAAGTAGTAATATCTCCTCTACTGTGCTAAAATCTATCCACAGTAAGGTGCAAGGACGGACAAAATCCCACACATCCTGCGATCGCAACCTCAACTCGGACACGACCTTTAAGAGGATTTAACCCATGACTGTGGATGAAGCTCTCGCCATTGTCGAAACAGTCCTAGATGACGACGAACAGTTAAACGACGTGCAAGAGCTAATCTTCAAACAGTCCTGGGAAGGCAGACAGTCTTATGAGGAAATTGCTAAATTTTCTAAATATGATGATGAATATATTAAAGCGGCTGGCTATAAACTCTGGAAGTTACTCTCAGACGCTTTTGACGAAAAAGTAAAAAAAAGTAATATTAAAGCAGTTATAAAACGATACTTGCGGCGACATCAAGTGACATTACATCGAACTCAAGTTATTGGGGTTAATCTCAGCGGTGCTAACTTAAGCGGAGCTAGACTATCATTCGCCAACTTAAGTGAATCAGATTCATCAGCAGATTTACACGGTGCAATTATATCTGATAATAAGACGGCATCAGATGAAATTATCAAGGCTGAAGACGCACATAACCAGGGAATTTTGTCGAGCAGAGAACAACGGATTTATCACTGGAATGATTTGCGCTTTCACAGCCAAGAACAAGTAAAAATAGCCGAAGCGCTCGATCGCACAAACACCCTCTTTTTCCCCAACTCCAAAGCCCGCCTCACAACACCCGCAGGTAGACAAAACCAAGAACCAGATTTCCTCATATTCCACCAAGGCAAATGGGGTATTCTGGAAATATGGCATCCCGATACACAAAAAGATGAAACGCGCGATCGCCTGTTTGCATCTGACGGTATCAGCATCATCCACTATTGCGATGCTAACAGATGCACAGAAGAACCCGATCGCATTGTCCAAGAGTTTTTAGACATATTGAGTCAGGGATAGGGCGAGTGGTTTTTTCATAAGGGCGATCGCATAGGGGCCCAGAAACCGGGTTTTTTACGATAATACTTTGTTGTATCCCGCAGATTCGGTAAAAAACCCGGTTTCTTTGCTTGGAGTGCTTAAGGGCATAAGGGCATAAGGGCGATCAAACTCCGTAACAAAGTAGATTTTGCGTTGACAAATTATATCATGTCCGGTAGTACAACCATAGTAAAATAGCTAAGTATATCCGTTGTAAAACCTATGTATCTGAGCAATGCCAAAACGTATTAGCATTGAGCCACATCTCTCGTTATCAGAAGTAGAACAGCGTTACCGTCAAGCTTCATACCCTTTAGAAAGAAGTCATTACCAAATTATCTGGTTATTAGCATCTGGCAGAAGTAGCCGAGAGGTTTCACAAATAACTGGTTACAGTCTCAGTTGGATTTATGAACCAGTCTGGGGGTATAACCGCATTGGTTCAAAATCACTTGGAGATAAAAGGCATGAACATCAAGGTGCCGATACACTTTTGAATGATGTACAACAAGCACAACTATGGTAAGCGCTACAATCACATCAAACTGTTGGTGGGCTTTGGAACGGACAGTTCGTTGCAAATTGGATGAGTGAATTATTAGGACATTCAGTTAGTAGACAACGAGGTTAGGAGTATTGGAAGGCAACGAGACTACGTTTGAGAGTACCTCGACCCTCTCATCAGGAAGCCGACTTTAGGGAACAGGAAAAATAAAAAAAACCAGCAAAAACGGTGACTCAAGTTCAAGAGAAGTACCCGACGCCGATGTAGAAAGTTTGGACAATCGATGAACATAGAGTTGGGCTTAAACCAATAATGAGACGTATTTGGGTAGATGAATGGACAGTACCCGTAGCATCGGTAAATTGGCGATTTAAATGGTTCTGGTTGTATGGCCAAAGTTCACCCACAATGGGGAGAAACTAAGGCGTGAATTCTACCTTTTGTCAATACCGAAATGTTTAATCCAGTTTTAGCCGATGGAGCCCAAGATTTTGAAGTCGGGGAAAATAAACAAGTCGTATTGACGTAAGGATCAAGGTGGATGGCATACCGCTAAAAAACTTGATGTACCGTAGGGCATTCATATTATAGAAATGCCATCTCACTCTCCAGAACTTCAACCTGCCGAAAGACTATGGCCACTCACAAATGAGCCTATTGTTAACCGAACATTTGAAAATTTTGATGAATTAGAGGAAATTTTATTTAATCGCTGCCAACAATTACTCCAACAGCAAGACTTAGTTCGAGGTTTGACAAATTTCCATTGGTGGCCCCAAGTTGCGGCTTAATTATGGTTATGCTACCGGACATGATATCAGCAATTAGATTTACCTACTCAACTAAAGCCTGCCGCTGAGCCTCCAACAATTCCTGAATCCCGGTTTCTGCCAAATCCAAAATTTGATTCAACTGACTCCGGCTGAAACTTCCTGCTTCCGCAGTTCCCTGAATTTCGATGATATTCAAATCTCCATTCATTACCACATTACAATCAATTTCAGCCGCTACATCTTCAAGATAATTCAAATCTAAAAACGGCTCGCCTTCCAAAAGTCCGACAGACACGGCAGCCACTTGACGAATAATGGGCGATCGCACTAAATCACCTTTTTGTACCAACTTATTCAAAGCGTCAGCCACAGCCACAAACCCGCCAGTAATTGAAGTAGTGCGAGTCCCCGCATCCGCTTGCAAAACATCGGCATCGACAAGTATTGTGCGTTCTCCCAATAGTTGCATATCCAAGCACGATCGCAAACTACGCCCAATCAACCGCTGAATCTCTTGAGTCCGTCCCGATAATTTCATAAATTCCCGCTCTTGTCGCTGCGGTGTAGATCCCGGCAACATTCGGTATTCCGCTGTCAGCCAACCTTGTCCGGTATTCTCCAGAAATCTAGGCACTCCCGGCTTGATTGTAACGCTGCAAAGTACCTGAGTATCGCCACTTTTCGCCAGTACGGAACCGCTAGCAAATTTGGTAAACTGTCGATCGAAACTAATCGGACGAATTTGATTTGGTTGTCTGCCATCTGCACGTTGGAAAGACATAATATTTGGTGATTGGTAAGGGTAATTGGGCATTAAAAATTTAAAATTGGGTATTAATCTTCCGTTTTTTTTTGATTGGGTAAATATGCAGTCATTCAATCTAAAATCTAAAATCTAAAATCTTATGCCGATTTGCCCTTAGCCTCGATTAATTTGAGAATATCCTGCTGGACTTGTTCTGGGGATTGATCGCCATCAATAGTTAACAGTTTGTTGCGGTATTCGTAATACTCTAAAAGAGGAATAGTGCGTTCGTGGAACAAATCGAGCCGACGCTGTAAAATTTCAGGATGGTCATCCGATCGATCCCGCTCGATCGACCTGCTCAGCAAAACCTCGATCGGCACTTTCAGCCAAACTGCCCAATCTAGCTCCTGCGCCAACTCCTCTAATAAAAAATCCAACTCCTCAGCTTGAAAAGCAGTTCGCGGATAGCCCTCCAACACCCAGCCATTAAAGACATCCCACAGCAGCAGTCGGCGGCGAAAGAATTGAATCATAGTTGCGTCGGGAACTAATTCCCCTCTTTCGACATAAGACACCGCCAGCTTGCCTAAATCTGTATCTTCTGCGATCTCCTCCCGTAGAATGTCCCCCACAGCCAGCAAAGGAAGGCTCAAATTGCTGCACAGTAGTTCAGCCTGAGTTCCCTTTCCCGCTCCTGGCCCTCCCAGAATCACCACTCTCACAGTCTCTGCTCCTAGTGCCGCGACATTCAAATTTTACGCGATGTGCGTACCTTTTCTTAAAAGCCCTGGACACAGCAAGACTCTCATCACCTTGGTTTTTCACCCTATAACTGTATAAATGTCAAGCTTCGCGCCGTATTTTAGTAAAAAACCCCGTTTCTGCGTAAGTGCTAATTGAGTTCAAAAATCGAACAAACGACTGCGAATGCCACTGCCGCGAGCTTTTGACAACTTGTATATATAGTGTTTGATCCGATGTGCACTCGGCCCCGTACACTATATATTGTCAAGCAGGCTTCAGCCACGCCAAGGTCGGAGCTGCACTCAAGACTTAGTTGCTGATTAAATATTGCCCTATGGTTGCTCAGTTACAAACCCCTAAACTAAATTTAAACCACAGCTTGCCCTACACAGTTCAAGGGCTGGTGCAAGTCTTTACAGGCCCCCACCGCTGCTTTTTTACCAGTGTCATGGCTCAAGCCCTCAGAATTGCAGGACAGGGAGCTCCAGTGCTAGCGGTGCAGTTCCTCAAAGGGGGAATTAATCAAGGGCATCAGCATCCGGTGCGGCTGGGGCAAAATTTAGATTGGGTGCGCTGCGATTTGTCACGCTGCATTGAGAATGCTGATTTAGATGAGCTGGAGACGCGATCGATCGAACAATTGTGGCAGTATGTTCAAAATGCGGTGCGCGAAGGCCGTTATGCCTTAGTTATTCTCGATGAATTGAGTTTAGCGGTTAATTTGGGATGGATTCCCGAAGCCGAAGTGGTGGCCTTGATTGACAACAAACCGCATCATTTGGATATGATTTTTACAGGGCCATCCATGCCCCAAAGAATTTTGGATGTTGCCGACCAAATTACTGAAATTCGCCGCAGTTAAGGACAATGATTCCAGTTGCGATCGCCTGTTTAGCGGTCGCATTTTTTATGTAAAAAAACAGTATTTAAAAAAAGAGGCGATCGCTTAGCTCAAAGAGCGATCGCACGCTGATCAATTTACCAGCGACGTTACGCTTGAACTACCGGATCGAAAACAACAGTCAATCGATCCGCCGGCACCATCCGCTTGAGAATTTTCAAGTGACCATCTGCATCAGACCAACTGCGAAACTCACCCACAACCACCTTTTCCACATTTGGAAGCGAGCGAACTATAGTCCACGGCTTGAGACGTTTTTCTTGCAACATAATATATATCTCCTTGGTAAATTGGAGCCAAAGCCAGTCCCCATGCTTTGGCAGGGCCGAGGACTGGCTTTTGACTTTGTAAACTTGCCCTTCTCTAAGAACATAGCACAAAAAAAATAGTTTGTGATTATATCTTATTTTCCGTTTTCTTTATACGTAATTCCTACATGACAAATGATTAAACTAAAAACTTGTTAATTCTTTAATTCGCAACTCAAAACTATTTCATGACTAACACTTCGACTTCGCTTGGGGTGCAGCCAGACTAATAAATTCTGTCTTCTACCTTCTACCTTCCTTCTACAAATCCCGCCGCGACAGCAGAAACCAGATTCCACCCAAACCCAAAACACCGCACAAAACCCCGCCTTCCCACCCAAAAACAGTCCCCCCCGGCAAATGTCCAGGCTTTGCCTTAGAAGTAAAATTCAGCTCCGAATAGTATACCCACTGGCTGTTAACCCGCCAGCCCACTCGATCGCCAAACTTCTCCCAAACTGTAGCATCATAAACACCAGGCTTTCCCCCCAACTTGAGCCACAAACCCTTTTGCACAGAAAAACCGAATCTGCGGTGACTGTGCCGCACCCAAAGTTGATCGATAGTCTGCAAATCCTTAGCTGGAAACTTCCTAATATCTTCCTCGCTCAAATAACCTCGTGAAACTTGCTGCATCACCTCCAGCATTTTCACCGAAGTTTCCTCATCAGCACCCCGCCAATTTTTAGCAGCCAGCAGCCTTGCCAAATGAGAATAATCAATACCTTTTTCCGACTCTAAATTCACAGAAACTAGCGGAGTATCAGTCACAGGTTGAGTCGGAACCGAAGGACTAACAACAGTTGTCTGCTGCGACTTTTCCAGCACGGGGACAACAATAACAGGAGGTTTTAAAGCATCCAAAACTTCCACAGCCGATTTGTAGCGATCTTTAACATATTCTTGAATCAACTTATCCAAAACCTGACCTAAATCCTCGCTAATTTGTGTTCCTTTCGGCAAAGCCTCCCTCCAAAGCCAGCGGCCTTCAAGCGGGTCGTAAAGGTCATCGTGAATGTCCCCGTAGATATCGAGATAAGGCATAACAGAAGTCAGCAAGCGAATGCAAGTCACCCCCAAACTATAAAGGTCGCTAGCAGCAACAGCCCTACCGTGACGCTGTTCTAGAGCCGCGTAGCCAGGAGTTCCCAACTTCGTTCCAGTTTTAGTTGGAGCAGCCGTTACTACCTGTTTGGAAACCCCAAAATCTATCAGCACTAACTTGCGATCGCGAGAGCGGCGGATCACATTCTCAGGCTTAATATCGCGGTGAATTACATTTCGGTCGTGAACAAACTTCAACAAAGGCAACAAATCTAACAGCAGTTCGTTAGTTTTAACTTCGCTATAAGCACCGTACTTGTCTAACTCATCCTTTAAATTATTCCCATCAATAAACTCTTGCACTAAATACAAGCGCCCATCTTCCTCAAAATAAGAAATCAATTGAGGAATTTGTGGGTGTTTCAGTTCGTATAACCGCCTTGCCTCTTGTTCAAACAGTCGAACATATTTTTTAAAATGACCGGGCTTCCGCTGAAATTCTTGAGGGGGCGACAACTGTTTGATCACGCACAATTCCTCAAATTTTCCATAATTAACAGCTCGAAAAGTCCTGCCAAATCCTCCGTCGCGCAGAGGCTCAGTTGCTGCATAAAGGTCTTTTAGCAGCAGCTTTGAACCACAATTAAGACAATACTTTGTGCCTGGGGGGTTCTGACGCTTGTCTCTTGGGCAATCGAGATTAAGGCAGTATGTCATATATAAAAAAAAATGCGAACCAATTTATACTCAGGGTTTAATATTATTCAAGAGTCCGATCGCGATCGGGTTTTTGTAGAGGTGACACCTCGAACCTTACTCCGGCGGCTGCCACCGGAGCGATCAGAGGGTGCACTCTCGCCCGAGTGCCCCTGAGCAAGTATAACTCTCTTGAGGGTTTGACCTCAAACTCGAAGTCCACATCTAACCTTAGACTCCGCTCGGTGCAAAACATTTGATTTAGCGGTCAAAGAGCCACCAGATCAAACAGAAATAGTAATTTATTACCAGCCCCGTGAGCTCTGCAACGCCAAAAAAACTGAGGATTCCGCCTGAGATATAATTTTATTGCCAGAGAGAAGCACACTAACGGGAGCTACAGTTTCGGTCAACTTCGATCGACCTTAATATTTTACCAGTATAATTTATTAGCTAACCAGGCGGAATCAACAATCCAAAACTCCCCAACAAACGCACGTTAAAATAAAGACTAGCTTCCTCGATCGCAATCCGAGCGAGATCCGACAATTAGCCAGTTTTCCCTGTTTCGTTTTTTTAGCTATTACCAGTTACATCTAATTCGATCGGTCTACTTAATTAGGAACTGCCAGTGACACCAAAACTACAGCCCTCTAAAACTCCAAACTCCCGCCAAAAATCACCAAAAGTACCTTGGTTCGAGCGGTTCATGGCACTGGTCGCCCTAGGAAATTTAAGCCTAGTAATATTTGACATAAGTTACGTGCCCGGGCGAGATTTCTACCTCCGGCAACTGCCAGTTCTCACCCAAGTATACGACCCATTTAAAGGAATTAAACCCCACCGAGACACCCAGCAATATCTAGAAACCTTAGAAGAATTAAAAATTCAAGTAGTGCAAACAGGCTTGCCCTCCCCCGAAGTAGCAGCCAAATTGCAGGAAATAAACAATCTGAGCGCGAAAATGATCGACGAAGATCCCTTTCGAGTAGCATCAAAAAGCGGCACCCTAGAAAAAATTAAAGACCGAATGCGCGATCGCATCCCGAATTCGCAAGACTCCGCTAAACAATCATTCCAAGCATTCTGGAGCCAAGACTATTTAAACAAACAAGGTTGGCAAAAAGAAATCCAATGGTTTGACGCCAAAATCAAGCCATTAATCGCCACCAACTATTTCCGCGAGATTGGAGAAAATGGTGAATTTACCGATAAGTTTTGGCAACTCGACCTGCCATTTATTGCCATATTCGCGATCGAATTTCTAGCCCGTACCTACTTGATCAGCCGCCGTCACCGCAGCGTCACTTGGCGAGCAGCCATGCTCTGGCGATGGTACGACATCTTCCTGATGCTCCCTTTCTGGCGCCTGTTGCGAGTATTACCCGTCACAATTCGCATCCACCAAGCCAAAATGCCAGATCTCCAACCCATACGCACCCAAATCAGCCGAGGTTTCGTCGCCAACTTCGCCCAAGAATTGACCGAAGTTGTAGTAATTCAACTCATAAACCAGATGCAGCAATCAATTACCACAGGCGAACTCGCTCGTCAACTATTTCAATCTCAAAAACAGCGCTATCTAGACATCAACAATATCAATGAAATAGAAGCGATCGCCACCCATCTAGTCCAAATAACCGTCTACAAAGTCCTCCCCCAACTCCAGCCCGACCTAGAAGCCCTTCTCCGGTACAATATTGAAACCTTCCTCAAACAATCCCCCCTCTATCAAGGATGGAAGCAAGTACCCGGCCTGGGAAACCTGCCCGAACAGCTAGCACAGCAATTAGTTGCAGAACTCTCAAAATTAGTCACTCTCGGCCCCCAAGATGCCTACGAAGCCTTCAAAATCGCCAGCGAAGACCCCATAAGCATCAAACTCTCAAGCCAGCTAGTCCAACATTTCGGGCAAGCTTTAGGAACCGAACTGCAACAGCAACAAACCTGGCAAGAAATACAACTGCTGCTGTGCGACTTCCTAGAAGAGTTCAAAATCAACTACATTCAGCGGTTGAGCGAAGAAGACTTCGAGAAAATTTTAGAACAAGCCAAAGAACTGCAACGGATAGCCCCGCGTTAGGACAAGTCTCTTCACGGGATGCCCGCTGGGTAGCGGTACAAAACCGCTTCCAGGAACAACCGATTGTAAGCAAGCTGTCCTACCCACATCATCTTCACGTCCGCGCAACAAATCTTTGATCCTTTGCCACTGTTCATCCCGTAGGGCATAACGGTGGCTCTTTACGGCGAGCGAATCCTTCTAGTCGGCTGTATCTCTACTTCACCTTCCTTTACCTCAACTGATGACAGGCCCTAGCCTCTAGGATTTGAAGAACCTTAAAATCCTTGGCAGCCCTCGGTTCCTCTCTAATACCAAATTCACTATTAAGCTGAGATAGTTTCCCAGAATAAAAAGAATAGCCCTCAGCTTTCTCCTCTGTCATAATCCCTTCTGCTGCACCGCTTTACTTATTTTTTTCGTGCCCCATTAGCAATTAGCAATTACCCTGCGGTAACTCCTGCAAATGAAACTTGCTTGAATTGTAAAGTTTCATGTGCGATCGGCATTATCTACCAAAGTCATCTGCAGGGTTGTGCAATCACATCTTCCGCGCGGTAGTGAGTTAGACCGCCGTTAGGGTTCTCAGCGGCCTGGCGTGTCATGTTTTTAGCGAGAGAGGTCAATTTTTTTAGAGGTATATATTATATATATATAAGTTTGAGAAAATTATACTTTTGAGAACTAATCTGTAAAGTAAAGTTAAAAACTACTACAAATAGCTCTAAACCAAGTAATCTATTAGATATGATTTGTAACTGCTTTCCTACAGGCTAAAAAGTTTTACAAATGCTAGGGAAAAAATTAGGCGCGTCAGTATCTTTAGTCAGCTATAATTATAACGCTCTCCGGGAAAACACGTAAGTAGCAATGCTTGTTCAAGCAAGTTACTTTCTAAAAATTTTCATTAACTCTTATACATTGCTTTTGAATATCTATTTACTCAGCCTCATTTCACTAAATCCACTTAGATTTTTCAGCCCACTCGTTACCCCAGGAGTAACAGCAATCAATGTCACAGACCTATCTAACAACTTTCCTGTCAAACCGTTCTAAAAAAAAGCTGTCACTTCGGCTGATTTTAGTATTGCCATTCGTCCTGCAAATTTTTGCCGCCGTCGGGCTGACAGGCTGGCTCTCCTTACGGAACGGACAAAAAGCAGTCAACGAAGTTGCTAGCCAGTTGCGGAGTGAAATTACGGCCCGCATCCAGCAGCAGCTCAACACATACCTAGATACAGCCCCTCGCGTCAATCAACTGAATGCCAATGCCCTTCGACTAGGATACTTAAATCCAGACGAATTGGAGAGTACGGAGCGCTATTTGTGGGAGCAAATTCAAGCCTTTCCTTCTCTGCCCAATATGGGTTTTGCTACTAAAACAGGAGAGTTCATTGCCATTGAACGCCAAGAGAATGGCAAAGTAGTTTTTAAAATAGCAGACAAAGAGCATCGGAATGAACTTCATATTTATGAATCTGATAGCAAAGGCAATCAAACGAAGCTCTTAAAAGTCTCCCGAAACTACAATATATTCAGCCGTTCATGGTATAAAGACAGTGTACGCTTAGGCAAGCCCACATGGAGCGAAATTTTTTCGCTTACAGGTCAGAAAACGCTATCGCTTCCTGCCGGACATCCAGTTTATGACGAAAGTGGCGAGCTGCGTGGGGTATTCGTTGCTAATTTTCTGATCTCTTTCCTCAGTGACTTCCTGCACAGCTTAAACATTGGTCGTTCGGGACAGACATTCATTATGGAACGTTCTGGACTCCTAGTAGCTAGTTCAACTCTCAAAGAAGCATTTATCACCAACAATGACAAGCTCGATCGCCTGAATGCTTTAGACAGCACAGATGATTTAATTCGGCTGACAACAGCACAGTTAAAAGAACACTTTGGCGACCTCACTAAAATTAATAGCTCTCAGCAATTGGATTTTACGATCGCCCGCCAGCGGCAATTCCTCCAAGTTATGCCCTTTCAGGATAGCCGAGGATTGGACTGGCTGATCGTGGTCGTAGTTCCTGAAAGCGATTTCATGGATCAAATTAACGCCAATACCCAGACTACCATTTTGTTGTGTTTGGGAGCCTTAGCGCTGGCTACCGTTTTGGGAATCCTAACCGCACGCTGGATTACCAGCCCGATTCTCCGTTTAAGCGCAGCTTCTAGGGCGATCGCAAGTGGGGATTTAGACAAAAGTGTGCAGATAAAAGGCGCCGAGGAATTAGAAGTTCTGGGTCAGTCTTTCAACCAAATGGCCCAGCAGTTGCGGGAATCTTTTAATGCGTTAGCAAAGACTAATTCCGAGCTAGAAATTAGAGTAGAAGAACGCACCGCTGAACTCACGGAAGCCAAAAAAATCGCTGATACCGCCAACCAAGCTAAAAGTGAATTTTTAGCGAATATGAGTCACGAATTGAGAACGCCCCTCAATGGCATTTTAGGGTACGCTCAAATCCTAGAACAATCGACAACGATGGCTCCGAAAGAGCTCCAAGGCATCAGTATCATTCACCAGTGTGGCTCCCACCTGCTCACCCTCATCAATGATATCTTAGACATCGCTAAAATTGAAGCCCAGAAATTTGAACTGTACGCAAAAGATTTCCCTTTTCCTTCCTTTTTACACGGAGTCGCAGAAATTTGCCGCATCCGAGCCGAACAAAAAGGAATTGCTTTTGTTTATCAACCCTGTCTTGGAATGCCTCCTGGCATCCACGCTGACGAAAAACGGTTGCGGCAGGTACTCATTAACTTACTGAGCAATGCAATTAAGTTTACCGAGTCGGGAGGGGTGACTTTTAAGATAGAATATCTGGAAATGGGGATAGGTGAAAAGTTAGAAGGCAATCAGCAAAAACCCCCCTCACCAATTCATAAAATTCGCTTTCAAATTGAAGATACTGGCGTTGGTATGACACCAGAACAATTAAAAAAAATATTTTTGCCTTTTGAACAGGTAGGAGACAGCAAGCGTCAGGGAGAAGGAACCGGGCTCGGTTTGGCAATTAGCCAGAAAATTGTCGAAATGATGCGTAGTACAATTCAAGTAAAAAGTCAGTCAGGAGCAGGCAGTGTTTTTTGGCTAGATTTGGATTTACCGGCAGCGACAGAGTGGGGAAATACAGCCCCGATTGCCAAGGAACGAAAACTGGTTGGTTACCAAGGTAGAAAGCAGAAAATTTTGGTAGTGGATGACAAATGGGAAAATATCTCAGTCATTGTCAATCTGCTGGAACCCCTCGGATTTGAAGTTACCGAAGCTAAAAACGGTCAAGAGGGTTTAGACCAAGTAGCACAGTTTAAGTTCGATATGATTATCACTGACTTGGTGATGCCAGTGTTAGATGGCTTTGAGATGATGCGCCGTATCCGAAATTTGCCACACTATAAAGAGGTGGCAATCATTGCTTCATCGGCAAGTGTATTTGCTACGGATCAACATAAAAGCTTGGAGGGTGGAGCAAACGATTTTCTCGGTAAGCCCGTGCAGATAGAAGAGCTATTTGATATGTTGCAAAAATATTTGAAACTTGAATGGATATATGACGAACGAAAAAATGAAAAAATCAGCACTATTCCCCTTTCCTCTGCTCCTTCCTCACTTTCTGAATCAACCCCTTTAATTGCTCCCCCGCTAGGAGAGATGGAACTTTTATTTGAACTGGCAATGAGAGGCAACCTGAAAGGAATTGTGAAGCGCAGTGAACACCTAGAGAAGTTGGATCAGAAATTTTCGTCGTTTGCTGTAGAGCTGCGCCAGTTAGCCCAAGGCTATCAGGTCAAAAAAATCAAAGAGTTTATTACATCCCACCGAATAGAAAAAGAATGAAGGTAGAAAATATGGAAACCAGCACCATTTTAATCGTCGATGACAACCCTAGCAATCTGGACGTACTTTCTGAAGCTTTAGCGGGTTCAGGATGGGAGATATTGGTAGCAACTGATGGCGAAACTGCTATCGAACAGGCTGAATACAGTCAGCCCGATTTGATTCTGTTAGATGTCATGATGCCAGGAATTGACGGGTTTGAAACCTGTCATCGGTTGAAGGCAAGTCCGTTGACGAACGAAATTTCCGTAATTTTTATGACGGCTCTTTCTGATATAGGAGATAAGGTCAAGGGCTTTAATCTAGGGGCTGTGGATTACATTACTAAACCCTTTGAACAAAAAGAGGTGTTAGCTCGTGTCAACCTCCATTTAAAACTGCGTTCTTTGACTAAAACTCTTGCAGAGCAAAACCTAATGCTGAAACGGGAGATAGAAGACAGGCTTGCAGCAGAATCAGCGTTATATCAGCTCGCGCAGGAGTTAGAAAAACGGGTGGAAGAACGAACTGCTCAACTTTCTCAAGCTTTGGATAATCTTAAAAAAGCTCAAGTGCAAATCGTTCAAAGTGAAAAAATGGCTTGCCTCGGTCAGCTTGTGGCTGGGGTGGCTCACGAAATTAACAATCCAGTTAGTTTTATCTCCAGCAATCTCCCTCCTGCAAAGGAACATATTGCCGATTTGATCGCGATGGCGAAGCTTTGCCAGTACAGCTTTGCTTCGACATTAGAATTTGAGGAAAAGTCCCAGGAGCTTGATTTAGAGTTTATCGTTGAAGATTTGCCTAAAATTATTGATTCAATGGCTGTAGGAACAGAGCGACTTTATAATCTTTCTATGTCACTGCGTAATTTTTCTCGATTGGATACATCGGCACTCACACCAGTGAATATTCACGATGGCCTAGATAGTACCCTGTTGATTTTAGGTCATCGGCTGAAAGGTAAAGGCCCTCACACCGCTATTAAGGTTATTAAACAGTACGGTGAACTGCCACTGGTAGAGTGCTATCCGGGGCAACTAAATCAGGTGTTTATGAATGTGTTAGCGAATGCTATTGATTCTTTAGAAGAGTCTACGATTAGTTGTCCGCTGTGCAGTGAACAGCAACAGAGCAATGACAATCCGCAGATTCGGATCTGCACTGAAATGCTTCAGGGCGACAGAGTAATGATTCGGATTGCTGATAACGGGCTTGGGATAACGCCGGAGATAATGCAGCATTTATTTACGCCGATGTTTACTACAAAATCAGTGGGTAAAGGGACAGGTTTAGGCTTGTCTATTAGCCGTGAGATTGTAGAAGAAAAACATGGTGGTCAGCTTACCTGCATTTCCTCGCCTGAAGGGGGGGTAGAGTTTGTAATTGAGATTCCTATTCAGCAGTAGTAATCAGAATTCTTTCTGGTGAATGTTTGGGCTGCTGTTTTGTAAATATACCGTTAATCATGCGATCGCCCCTGTCTAATCTACTGTCTAATCTACCAATCACGATCACTGTCAAACTCTTCGCCACCTATCAAGAAGCATAGGGCTTGTCCGAACTGAAATTAGAATTTTCCAAAGAAACCCCCCTATCGCAAGTCCTAGAACGCCTGAGTGCTGCTCGCGCCACAGTTAGAAGGGTGGGCGATCACACCCGCTCACGGTATCAACCAGGAATTTGCCCTCGCCCCACCCCACTCCAAAACGGCGCTCAAGTCGTCCTTATTCCCCCTGTCAGCTATCCCCCTCTCCCCTCGGACACTCCCCCGAGGGCGATCGGTTTGTCACCGGGCGGGCGATCGAGCTAAACTGAGAACAGAGGCCTGCCTTCGATCAGAAGAAGTCCTCAAACTTCTTGGAAGAAATTGTTTTACCTAGGAGTGGGTCAAGCCCACTTTTTTTGTTGCATTAGTCGCAGGAAAAGAGCTCAGGGCGTCTGATTTGCAAGTTGAGGACTGATTTAGTAGGGGTAATCCCCCCGCTTGAGATCCCTGCTGGGATGTTGGGTAAGTCCCAAAGTTGAAGACGAAAGTCGCAGCCACCTAATCAAACCACCTCAAAGCCAAGCAATCTCAACACCAAATTTTTCCTTGCCGTGTCCGAGTTCAGGAGTTTTAACTTAAGTATTCGATATGACTCATCCCCTAATCCCACAAATCATTGACTTAGCTACCCCCGTTGCGGAAACACTGGGATTGGAAGTAGTGGGAGCAGTGTTTCACACCAACCAAAATCCTCCCGTCTTGCGGGTAGACATCCGCAACCTCCAACAAGACACCGGTTTAGGTGACTGCGAGCGCATGAGCACAGCCCTCGATGCCGAGTTAGAGGCAGCCGACATCATACCCGATGCCTACGTGCTAGAGATTTCCAGTCCCGGAATATCCCGATTGCTCAGCAGCGATCGAGAATTCATTACGTTTAAAGGTTTCCCCGTGACAGTCAAAGCCAGCGAACCGGACTCGCGAATCAAAGAGTGGAAAGGACTACTCCTCTCCCGGGATGAAACAGCGGTTTATCTCAATCAAAAAGGGCGACAGGTTAAAATTCCCCGCGCTCAGATTGTCAAAGTTGAACTAGACGAAGGAAAGGAGAGGTAAAGGGAAATTTTGAGTTTTGAGTTTTGAGTTTTGAGTTTTGAGATTGCCTCGCAGCAAGCTGAAAACGCTTCGCTGCGAGTTACTTTTTAACAATCACATCCGTAGCAGCGGGTTGAATAGGAACAACAAATAAATTGTTACAGCACCCAGCTCCCCTAATCCTATCCAGTAACTCATCAATCCTCTGCCATCACTTTTTCTCAAAAATTTCCAAGTACCAATTACCGATTACCAGTTACTTACTACCAAAGCAAAAAAGGAGTGTTTTATATGTCAATGGTTCCCCTGCCCGGACTAAAAGAAATGGTCGAAGGTATTAGCAAAGAACGGAATTTACCCAAACACGCCGTCCAAGCAGCCTTGCGAGAAGCCCTGCTCAAAGGATACGAGCGCTACCGCCGCACCCAAAAACTCGACCACTTCAGCGAAGAATACTTCGACAACTTTGATGTAGAGCTCGACGCAGAACAAGAAGGTTTCCGCGTTTTAGCCAACAAAACTATTGTCGAAGAAGTCATCAATCCCGATCACGAAATCTCACTTACGGAAGTGCAAGAAGTAGCCACGGAAGCTCAACCGGGTAGCATCGTGCTCGTAGACGTAACACCAAATCAAAAAGAATTTGGTCGCATGGCCGCGATCCAGACCAAACAAGTTCTCGCTCAAAAACTGCGCGACCAACAGCGCAAAATGATTCAAGAAGAGTTTAAAGATTTAGAAGAAACCGTTCTTCAAGCAAGAGTGCTCAGGTTTGAGAGGCAGTCGGTGATTTTAGCAGTCACCAGCAGCTTCGGTCAGCCAGAAGTAGATGCCGAACTCCCTAAGCGCGAACAGTTGCCTAACGACAATTACCGGGCCAACGCTACATTCAAGGTTTATCTCAAAAAAGTAGGCGAAGGCTCTACTAGAGGGCCGCAGTTACTTGTTTCTAGAGCCGACGCAGGTTTGGTGGTTTACCTGTTTGCTAACGAAGTACCAGAAATAGAAGACGGGGTGGTGAGGATTGTCGCCGTAGCCAGGGAGGCAAATCCGCCATCCCGGCACGTCGGCCCCCGGACTAAAATAGCAGTTGATACTCTCGATCGCGACGTAGACCCTGTAGGAGCCTGCATCGGAGCGCGGGGATCGCGGATTCAGGTAGTAGTCAACGAATTGCGCGGCGAAAAAATAGACGTGATCCGCTGGTCTCCAGACCCAGCAACTTATATTGCCAACGCTCTGAGTCCTGCTAGAGTAGATGAAGTGCGTTTAGTTGCTCCAGAAGGTCGGAGAGCTCACATTTTGGTCGCTGAAGACCAACTCAGTCTTGCCATTGGCAAAGAAGGTCAGAACGTCCGCCTCGCAGCTCGCCTAACCGGTTGGAAAATCGATATCAAAGATATTGCTAAGTACGATCGCGCTGCCGAAGACAGCAAATTGGCAGCAGAAGCAACTAGGCTCGAAGAACTAGCAGGCGACTACGACGCAGACGAAGCAGGCGACTACGACGGCGACGAGGAAACCGCAGAATTTGAGGAAGAGGAGGCAGTCGCCACGGAGGAAACCGAAGCCGCAGTCTAAAAACTGTGACATTCACTCTTATTTTCTCGATCGGGAGACAAGGAGGACTTGTCCCCTACTCCCCCTCTCCCCCTACTCCCCCTCTCACAAGAAATGAAACCGAACTACCGGTGCTGTACAAGTTGTCGAAAAATAGCTCCTAAGGAAGCTTTTTGGCGAGTAGTCAGGCTCTATCCTTCTCATCAGGTACAATTAGATCGTGGCATGGGTCGTTCTGCTTACCTTTGTCGGGAAGCTGAATGCCTCAAAGCAGCTCAGAAAAAAAATCGACTTGGGCGATCGCTCAAAGCACCTGTGTCTGACGAACTGTACCAAACACTTTGGCAGCGTTTAGCCACATCTGACTGTACATCTTACTCTGGCTCACCCGGACGAAAAACCGACAATAGTTCGGCATCGGCTGTATAAACCCTCTTGGCAGCCCTACCAGTAATTACTGGTAGCGCCAGCTATAAAACCCCAATCCGATCTGCCCACCAGTCTGGAAAGATTTGTGTCAGATTAGATAAGGGTAGGGTACTAGCAGAGGTATCCTCAAGGTGGAAAGGCAAACTTTGAAGCTTGAGAGAGTGGGTTTTGCCAAAACTCAGACTTCGGAGTTCCAAGTTCCCAAACAGACTTGAGAATTCTTCAACCGCAGACTTCAGCGAGTTGCATCTTTTAGATAAAATTGCTGAGCGAGTACCAAAACCCCGATTCCTGACACTGAATCAATCACACCGAATGATGTCGTCATTAGCACAAAAAATCACAATGTAAAAACTGGTTGGCACAAAAGAGGGCAGAGTGGATGAACAACGGCAAAGTAAGAATTTACGAATTATCACGGGAACTAAATTTGGATAATAAAGACATCTTGGCAGTATGCGAGCGGCTCAATATTTCAGTCAAGAGCCACAGCAGCACAATTACAGAATCAGAAGCAGAGCGCATTCGCAAAACGGCGGAAAAATACGTAGCCAGTAGCCACTCTTCCCCCGGCAAGCCAGCTCCACCCGAAAGAGCAGCAGCGCCATCTAGAGAATCTGGCCCTCACCCTAACGACCAACAAAAAAAGCAGCAAATTTTAGAAATACGCAGTCCAAAAGTACGGCCGGCTGGTGCAAACTCCCAGCCTGCGGGCAACGAGGAGAACAAAAACCAGCCTGCGGCAACCGTGGCAACTCCTCCCAAGTCGCCTGCAGCTCAACAACTCCAGCCTCCCGCTAAACCGAATATCAATCGACCTGTACTGTCGAAGCCAAATGTCGCTGTATCGGCGGCTCCGTCAGAAATAGTGTCGGAAACTGTAGGTGCGATCGCCCCGGAAACAACCGCCCAGGCTCAGGCACCTGTGGCACCTCAACCGCCGTCGGAAAAGGCTCCAGAACGCACCCAGCAACCGCCGATCGCCCCCCCTGCGCCGTCGGCCAAACTCACGTCGCCGCCAGTCAGAGGGGCGTCAGAGTCGGCTAGCCGTACCCCACAAAATCTGGGGAACAAGCCGGTACTCAAACTTGCAAAAACCGAGCAAGAGCAATCAGAACAGTCAGAAACTCTGGAAGCGCCGGCTAAACCGAGCCGCCCCAGCAGACCTACACCGGGAGGTACCGAATCCCGCGACGCGCAAAGACCGCGCCGGGAAGGCGCTGGTGGCCCAGTCAAAACTCCACTTGCCGATCGACCCCAGCCCGGTGGCCCGCGCCGGAGCCTTGCCCCCGCAACGTCAGCTACCGGGCTGCGTAGCCGGGGCGGTGACACCGGAGCCTCCGGGGATGACACTGATGACAATGAAGAAGATAATACGCCGTTGCTGGGGATTACTCTCCTCGAAAGGCCCTCCCTCCCTCGTCCTGCCAAAAAGACATCGGTCATTTGGGAAGAAGATGATGACGAAAACTCAGATGCTGCCAAAGCTGCCAAGGCAGTTAAGGCAAAACGTTCTCGCCTCAAACCCATAGACGAGGATGATGATGACTTAGAAAACGGCTTGGATCTGCCAGCACCAGTCACGGTCAGCCTGTCCCTAGCCCGCCCAGCTAAAGCGAAGGGACAAGCAGCACCCAAGTCAACACCAACTCCGGGCGCACCCGGAAGCAGCGGAAAAAATAAGAGACCAGGCCCTTCTCACGATAAAAGTTCTTCTTCAGGTTCGAGCGGGGGACGCGGCAACCGGGGCAAAACAGCCGAAGCTAAGGTAGAACGTCCAGAAAAGCTGCTGCTGAGCAGGCCGATGACCGTTCAAGAACTAGCAGTTACTCTGGCTGTTCCCGAAACCGAAATTATTAAGCGGCTGTTCTCTAAAGGAATTGCGGTAAATATTACCGAAACCCTGGACATTCCAGCGGTGAGGATGGTAGCCGAAGAAATGGGCGTAGAGGTGGAAACCCCAGAAAAAGTAGCCCCAGCTATCAAAGTGATCGAGATGCTGGACGCAGCGGATTTGGAATACCTCGAACGCCGTCCGCCAGTAGTAACGATTATGGGTCACGTGGATCACGGTAAAACTACCTTGCTCGACTCGATCCGCAAAACCAAGGTGGCTCAGGGAGAAGCTGGGGGCATTACCCAGCACATCGGTGCTTACCACGTGGATGTGATACACGAAGGCAAGAGCCAGCAGGTGGTATTTTTGGATACGCCCGGTCACGAAGCCTTTACAGCGATGCGGGCTCGGGGAACACGGGTTACGGACATCGCCATCTTGGTGGTGGCGGCGGACGACGGCGTGCGACCCCAGACAATTGAAGCGATCAGCCACGCGAAAGCGGCGAAAGTGCCAATTGTCGTGGCTATCAATAAAGTTGACAAGGAGGGTGCTCAGCCGGAACGGGTGAAGCAAGAGCTTACTGAGTACGGCTTGGTGGCAGATGACTGGGGCGGCGATATCACGATGGTTCCAGTCAGCGCGATTCGAGGCGAAAACCTGGATACGCTGTTGGAAATGATTCTGACAGTCGCGGAAATGGAAGACCTCAACGCCAACCCGCACCGACCGGCTAAGGGTACTGTGATTGAAGCTCACCTCGACAAGGCAAGGGGGCCTGTGGCAACTCTGCTTGTGCAGAACGGCACTCTGCGAGTGGGCGATATTGTGGTCGCAGGCTCGGCTCTGGGCAAGGTGCGCGCAATGATCGATGACCGGGGCGATCGCGTAGAGCACGCAACTCCATCCTTCGCGGTGGAAGTGCTGGGGCTGCGAGAAGTTCCTCGCGCCGGAGACGAGTTTGATGTCTTCGCAAACGAAAAAGAAGCTGCGGCGATCGCCTCTGGAAGAGCTACCTCCCAACGAGATTCTCGCCTGCTGCAAGGCGGCCGGATCAGCCTCAGCGGCTTCTCTCAACAAGCTAAGGAAGGCGTTCTCAAGGAACTCAACTTGATCTTGAAGGCAGATGTCCAAGGCTCCCTCGAAGCAATTGTCGGCGCTCTGACTCAACTTCCTCAAAAAGAAGTTCAACTCCGACTGCTGCTATCTGCTCCTGGGGAAATTACAGAAACGGATATTGACCTCGCTGCAGCCAGTAATGCTGTAATTATCGGGTTCAATACTACTCTGGCAACCGACGCTCGCCTCGCGGCCGACCAAGCGGGCGTAGACGTGCGGGAATACAGCATCATCTACAACCTCTTGGATGATATTCAAGGGGCGATGGAAGGCCTGCTGGAACCCGAATTGGTGGAAGAACCTTTGGGTCAAGTCGAAGTGCGCGCTGTCTTTGCGATCGGTCGCGGGGCTGTGGCTGGATGTATGGTACTCTCTGGCAAAGTCATCCGTAACTGTAAGGTGCGGGTGCGCCGGGGTAACAATGTCGTTTACGAAGGTGTCCTCGACTCCCTAAAACGGATGAAGGAAGATGCCAAGGAAGTCAATTCTGGCTTTGAATGCGGCATTTCTTTGAGCGGGTTTAGCGACTGGGCGGATGGCGATCTTATTGAAGCCTACCGGATGGTTACTAAGCGCCGGACTCTCTCTCAATAGTTTTGAGTTGTGAGTGTTGAGTTGGAAGAGAATTTTTGAGTGATCGCAACCAAATTGCCGATCGCTCGCAACTATTCTCTTCACTCAATACTCCCAACTTTTGTTTTTAACTTATAGCAGAAGCAAGAAGCCAGAAGGCAGAAGGTTTTAGTTATCGAGGTGAGAAGGAAAAAGTAATAAAAGCAAATATATCCGCAATTAACAACGTCCTCATCGTCTTGGCTGTCCCTAAAAATTCAAAATTTAAAACTCCAATAAGACTTACGCAAAGCAACCGAGTTGCCTCCTACAATGCTCGGTTTGACCGCTAGATATGTACTCTTCGCACGGGTTTCTTGGTTAAGAGTGCGTCCCAGACTATCAAAACTCAAAATTCAAAACTCATAACTCATAATTATTGAAAGTGCGTTCTTTTTGGTCAGATCCTTTTTTGTGGATTCACCTTTCTGGGGCGGCTACACTGCCGATTTTCCTAGGACTGTGCTTGCTGGGACTCGCAGTGGGTTCTCCCCTGCTCCCTGTCTGGTTAGAAATGTTTTTAGTGGCTGTAGCAGGTATTGTTCCTGTGCTGTGGATGCAGTGGTTCCGCCCTTTTTACATTTTTAGTATTTTAGTTGTGGCGGTAAAACCGCAGAATTTAACTTCTGTGCAGCACCGGATTCTGAGTCGGTTTAAAACTAACTTAAATAAAGGACTCGCTTTATTTGTCGCTGTTTTGCTGGCAGTAATTTTGTGGCAGCTTTACCGATTCGCTCCCCTCGCGGCTTCGGTGGCTCCCTTTCCTCCTTCCTGGCGGTGGGCTGGATTGTTGTTGGCAGTTGCTGCTTTTTTAGCTAGCAATTTGTTTGTGCAGGTGTCTGCTAGTGTCATGGCGGTTTTGCTGACGCCGGAATCAGAATTTGCAGCGACAAAGCCTCATGTTTTAGAAAAAATTCGGCAGGATTTTACGATCGCGCCTTGGCAAGTTGATCGACTTTTGCCGGCTTTGGCAGCCGAGACAACTGCCGCTGTGGCTGCACCCCTAGAGTCAATTGGGGCAGCATCCGGCATAGGGAATTCGTCAGCCGGCAGTATGGTCAACCCAAAACCTGCTGACACCAACGGCGTTACATCTCTACCCGAACAGTCGATCGAAAAAAAGTGAAATAAAAAATTAAGATGGGCACAATTGTAGTTTAAGCTACTTTAATTTTGACAGATGTATGCAGTAAAAATAATAGAGAATACCCCTCCTCAGATTGAGATTATTAATAGTCTTAATATTTAATTTTTAATCGCAGGTTGTGGAGATTTTATATGGGCTATTTGGAGAGAAGAATCTATAATAGATACTGTCAAGGTAAGCTTTCAATCCTTACAGGGGATTAAAACAGAGGTATAACAATATGGCGAATTATCTACCGCTCCCACAACAACCTCAAGCCGGAGATCCGAGTGAGCTGTGCGAAGATTCTGAAATCTGGGGCAGTCTCAAATCCGCGATCGGCGCAAGTTCAGGATTTCAACGCTGGCAGCTAGAACTCAATTTTGAGCGTCAGCAGCAAAATGCCACCATCGATCAGCAGGTTCGTTCCTATCTGCGGGAAACTTTAGAAACTTTGGCTTATTGAGTACCCTAAAACCAAATATTGTCACAGTTTGTGAATTTTACAGCCCAATTCTGCTGGCATCCCCTCCAATATGCTAAGTGAGTGCCGATAGTGAGTGTCGATCGCAACTTCGGAGATCAAATTGCAGGGGACAGTATTTCTCCTTACTTAGTCGGGATTAATTCCCGCATTCTACTGGCAACACACACTTAGAAAAATTCCGAGAAAATTAGCCTGAAAGCCCCCATACAAAGCGACTGCAGCCGCTATCTATTGACGTGCCTGTTGCCGGAACTGTTTATAATAAGGCTGAAGCAAAATAAAATTAATCGTGCGGTTGTGGCGGTACATCAAACCGTCCCCATCAACATACTTACAAACCTTTTGCACCGTAAGTCCTATTAAATAGTCTACAACCAGAGTAGAGGAAAATGCGCTTAGTAATAGTTCAGTATGCCGGCGATTACGCAGAAGCCTTTGAGCGTTTAGCCAAAGGTGGAAGCGAAACATACTACGCTCAAAAATATTCTGTTGATGCCGTCACCGAGATGGCAAAACGAGCTGAGTCAGTAACGGTTATTTGCTGCATGACACCCGAATTTAACGATCGGGTTCTAGAAAACGGCGTGCGGGCGATCGGTTGCGGATTTAATTACAAAATTGATCCCCAAAAATTGATCGACTTAATTGCCCAGCAAAATCCGACTCATTTAGTCCTGCGGACGACTCTTCCAGACCTTTTTAATTGGGCAATTAAAAAGGAAATTAAAACCATCGCTGTATTTGCCGAATCTATTGCAACAAAAACTTGGCGCAATAAATACCGCAACTATTTCCTATCCCAATTGTTGAATAACAAGCAAATAGAATGGGTTGGAACTTACGGCATTACTTCATCTTTATTATTTAAAGAAATAGGAGTAAAAGCTGATAAAATAATTCCCTGGGACTTCCTCTTAGAGACCAATCCCGGCTCTTTGTCGCCGAAAAAAATCCCTGCGGACATCAAAAAAATTCAACTTTTTTACGCTGGTTCGTTAGTACAAAGTAAGGGAGTGGGCGATATATTGAGAGCCGTAGCAAAGTTAAGAGAACGGAATAATATATCAGTTCACTTAAAAATGGCAGGTAAAGGTGAAGAGGAGTTTTTTGCCCAGCGAGTCGAAGAGTTGCAAATTAAAGATTGTGTAGATTTTCTGGGAATCGTGCCAACTCAGAGTTTAGAACCTTTAATGAGAGAATCCGATCTCGTGTTAGTTACTAGCAGGCACGAATATCCCGAAGGTTTTCCCCTGACAATTCAGCACGCTTTACGCACTAGAACACCGATAGTAGCTTCGGATCACCCGATGTTTAAAACCCACTTAAAGGACGGTATTAATTCGATGATTTTTGAGGCGGGGAACTCTCTGGCTTTAGCAGAATGTATCGAAAAAGTTATTTCGGATTCAGCGCTTTACCACAATCTTTCTGTCGCTTCTCACTCAACCTGGCAGGAGTTGCGTCTGCCTGTCAAATGGGCGGACTTGATCGATCGCTGGCTGGATGATTCTCCTGAAAGCAAACAGTGGTTATTTGAACAACGACTAGCTTCTGGAGCCTATAACTCATGAAAAAGTTAATAATTAGGTCAACCTAATTAAACTTGAGTAGGACTTATATCTAGTCCTGTCATATAACCCTCATCAGGCAAGTCGTGAGGACGAAGAGTCGTTTCTTAAAGATTTTAACAAATAAGGACTCTTCGTCAGTCCTCTCCTATTGAGTTTTTATTTTGCCTGCATTTTTTGCCGAATCTGCTCTCCGCGCCTAGCCGCAACCTTTGGCCAAGTAAACTCCAAAGCTCGCTGGCGGGCGGCGGCTCCCATCTTAGCCCGCAAATCAGGAGAATTAGATAGTTTTCGTAGTGCCTCCACCCAGGCGTCAGTATCGTAAGGAGGAAGAATTATGCCCTCAACGCCATCACGCACCACACCACCTCCTCCCATCGGTGAAGCCAGAATCGGCAAACCATGACCCATTGCTTCATAGATAACGAGTGCGCTACCTTCCTCCAGACTGGGAAAGGCAAAAAAGTCAGCTTGGCGATAGGCAGAACTGTAGTCCAAGGCATAATCAAAGTGAACTACATCAGGACGTTTCAGCAAATGGCTGCAAGTGTGAGCAATCGCCGGTTCGAGGGAGCCAAAAATTGTCAGCTTTCCCTTAATCCCAGCTCGCTCCCAAGCCTGCAAGAGCAGGTGAGTCCCTTTGCGGACGCAGGCAAAACCTAGGAAAAGGACGTTAACTTCCTCTGAGGCCGGTTTTTGGGATTGATAATTGGGGAAACGCGACGGCGACCAACCTTCTGTGGTTAACAGCAGTTTTTCTTCAGGAACTCCGGCTTCTTGAAATGATTTTACTACTGCCGGACTGGGACAAAACAGAAAGTCAACTAGCTTGAGTTTTTGCTCTTCGGTCTTAATTTTTTCTGGGGTAATTGCGTGTTGAGGTTGCAATTCCAAGCGAGAGTAAGCATCGTCAAGGATACTCTTAGCTTGACTTTGACAAGTATTAACTCGCTCCCAAAAAATCGGCTTACTTTGCTTGTTAACGCTCTTTACAGTATCTAATGATATAGCGGGCCACAAGTAGGCAACATCAAAATTTTTGATATCTTTGAGAAAACGCTTCTCTGCCTTGATTTTGGGAGCACTAGGGCTGCGGTAATAAAAGTTTGTCAGAAATGACGGAATTGCTTCAACTATATTTGAGTTGCGGCAGGAGCGATCGCAACTCGGGACAACCATGCGAGCATTCAGCTCAGGTTTTTGCCATTCTTTGCACACTGAAAAAAATACGTGGCTGATGGCTCGGTCATTGCAATGAATTGGGAATAAAGCACTCAGTTTTAACATAGGATTCATCTTGAATTAACTAAAGTTTTTCTAGTTGTTTCTAAACACGGATATAGAAAAATGAGGCTCGGTTTAGAGACCAGTCTTGTTTGATTGAAAAGTAGATTCTGCCGTCTGACAGTGATTGTATGGTGACAACATAACATTAAGTAAATTCACTGACAAGGCCCTGAACCAAAAATTATGTATTTTTACTGTAAAGAATGAAACAGCAGCATCCAAAATGCACTGAAAATTTTTCCAAGATGTTTGGCGTCATACTAAATAGGGCTTTTCAAGCGTTTTAGATAACGTGGCGATTGAAATTGCTGCTACACCTACTCTCCTCCTGGATATTACGTACTAAAATAACTGACCGAAAACATCCAGAGTACAAGCTCCCGGATCGCGGCCGCGGATCAGGTCTCACTCATCTGGGCATCCGATCAAACGGAGAATGGTACAGGCCGCTTTTGTGGCATCTAAAATCTCAAATTTCAAATCTCAAATCCATCGACCGGGTATTAAACCCGGATTTGGTATAGCAGAAGGAACAAGGAAGAAGTTCACCACCCCTGCTCCTTCCTTGGGGGAAATCAGAAGGTAAATGCAATAAAATCAATGGTTTGGGCTATTAAAAACCTCCGGTGGAACCGAAAAGGTTGCTAGATCATTACCTTCCAAAGGGCGTTGTGGAGTTAAAAAACATCCTAGCTGCTTTTCTTAAAGAACAGCTAGGATGTTTGTATGGCAAACTATTTCAGGATTTTAGCCTGCTGTTGCCAAAGCTGGATTCTTAGTTTTGCCGATCGCCAAACACTTTTTAACACCAGCAATTACATCTTCCACATCTGCATCTGTTAATTTGGCCGAAATCGGCAGGCTAACTGTATGCCGCCCAATGTAGCCAGCATTCGGATAATCTTCGGTATGCCATCCAAACATTTTTTGATAGACAGGATGTTCCGGCATACTCATGTAATGTACGCCGACACCGATATTTTCAGCATTGATAGCATTGAGAAACTCGTCGCGGCTGATTCCAGTTTTGGCTTCATCTACCAGAATGGTGTACAGGTGATAAGCGTGAATTGTATCCGGTTCCGGGTTCGCTGGCAAAGTAATCGGCAAATCCGCAAATGCTTCGTTGTAGCGCTGCCAAATCTGCTCCCGCCGCTGCCAATAAGGCGTGACTCGTTTCAATTGATGAATGCCGATCGCAGCTTGGATATCCATCATATTGTATTTAAAGCCGACTTCCACCACTTGGTAGTGCTTGTAACCCGAATCGCTGAAGCGCTTCCAAGCATCTTTGCTCATACCGTGCAGCGCTAAAATGTTGAGCCTGTCGGTATCTTCTTGACTGGCGGCCAGAATCATTCCTCCTTCCCCGGTCGTAATGTTTTTGGTAACATAAAAGCTGAAGCATCCGAAGTCGCCAAATGTGCCTGCTTTCCGTCCCTTGTACTCTGTTTCGATTGCGTGAGCACAGTCTTCAATTAACTTCAAGTTGTGACGGCGAGCAATATCGCAAAGCGCATCCATATCGCAGGGACGACCTGCGAAGTGAACCGGCAAAATTGCTTTAGTTTTTGAAGTGATTTTAGCTTCGACTTGAGCCGGGTCAATATTCATTGTCACCGGATCTACATCCGCCAATACCGGTGTTGCCCCTGCATGGATGATGGCATTAACTGTAGCGCAAAAAGTCATCGGAGTAGTAATGACTTCATCCCCCGGTTCCAAGCAAGCAGCGAGGACGCTCAAGTGCAGTCCCGCCGTACAGGAATTGACTGCAATCGCGTACTGGGAACCTTTGTAAGCATTAAAGTCGTCTTGAAACTTCCTGACTTTAGGGCCTGTACCCAACCAACCTGTTTTCATGGTTGCCACCACTTCTTGAATTTCAGCATCTTCGATCGCCGGAGCACCGAAAACCAAGAAACGGTCTTTTGAACGAATAGGATTGTTGTTCATGTTGCTAATGTTACCCAGTAAATAGGGTTGATAGAGTGAAAGTGTACTACCCTGACAGGTACGGTTTTATTTGAATTCGAGGTGCTGATAATTAATACAGTCTCTCACCTTTTTTTTTCAACTTTTTTAGTCAAGAGTTTTAGCCTAGAGGTTGCGTAATAGTGTCTGTTATAGCACGAGCTTACTAATTAGCCGTGGTTTTTCCCCAAGCGCCTGACTCTGACAGCGTTGATCTATCTTAAGATAGATCAACTGCAATGTCCACCCAATCGTATTTCAGTTTATGGGGGATACACAAGGTCTTTGTCGGTTTTTTTACTGACAGATTTTTATTAATCAAAATATATATATTTTCTTTTAAATTTGTGTAAACCATCGAACGTTTATCCCGACCCTTCTTTTACAGCCAACTTATACCATTTTAGATGTTAGATTTTAGAATGCCTCATTCCCGTCAGGTTTGGAGCTTGCCTGGAGTTAATTTTTATTTTTACTTGTGTAAAAATCAGGCAAATTTTGCACAAAAAAAATGTAACTCCCCTGTAATTTATGCAGGTTCAGCAACATTCTGCGATCGCACGAATCAACCCTCCTTGCCAAAATCCGCTACAGTCTAGGCAGGCGAATCTTGTTTAAAATATCTTGCAGCCGTTCTGAAACGCCGCCCAATTGTTCTGACAAAGCTACAAGTTTGCCGTAAGCTTCAACTAAGCGATCGCCCTCAACATAAACTTCTGAATTCGGATAATTCTTCATCGCTTCCAGCAGCGTAATCTCGTTATCATTAGTTGCAGACAGCACCAAGGCCTCGCGCAAAGCTTCTCGATTTGCATTCCCAGAAGGAGTGCGAATTACCTGACCCACTTCATCGAGAATTATTTCGCCAACCTTGCTGTTAAGCGTCCGATCCAAAAAGCTTTGACTGACTTTCACTGGTCTCGTCAGACTGTTGCGAACCGCTTCCGGGTCTTTTTTTGCCTTTCCCAGCAGCATTTCTAACCCGGGCGACATTTTCCCAGTATCTGCAAAAATTTCTAATTCGCTGACGGGTAAAGTCATTCGGATCGCACTGTATTTGAGCACTACCTTTTCGGCCGCCGCCGCAGCACTGCTGTAAAATAGAATTCCCGCGCCTGCTGCTAAAAATAACGTCCACCGCCCTTTGAAAAATGATCGACCCATAGTAAAACCTCCCAACATTTTTTTCTACTTCGACTTTGACACATCTCATTAGTTACTGCACAGACTAAGGTCTTCGGGACATGCCAAATTATTCGATCGCCCCAGCACTTAAACCATTTTAGATTTTAGATTTTAGATTTTAGATTTGCAAATGACTGATCATCGTGATTTCGAGTAGGGGCCTACAGTTGCATGATTTTTGGGAACTGGTATTACCTATATCGGATGCTAGGCAAAAAACTCGGTTCCGGGCGCTAGTACGGGCTTTTGACTCTGTGCGCGGTGCACACCCGATTCAATCTCCCAATCTCCCGATCCTCGCACAATGCCGAACGCCAGCTCTTCTATCAGTGAAGGCTGGCGCTGGGCTTAAATTTATTTTATATATTTAGGGTCTTTATGAAAGCTGACCCCAATTGAACGAATTACAAGCGGTTGATGATTAGGGCCTTTAAATTTGCTGACCCCAATTTAAGCCACATTATTATGATAACAGGGATCGCTGGCAAACCAGGATTTCATAATAATTTCTTTATATTTATAATTTTTCCTTGCATCAGATAGATTTTTGTCTCGATTGGTAAATTTTTTTTACTTCGACTTCGGGACTCGCCCCTCGGCGCGCTGCTCCCAGCGGAACAGGAACACCATCAGGGCCACAACTCCGACTTGGAGGGCAAAATTGGGCAAAGCAGAGCCAATTTCCCTGCCCGAGGCAATTTTAGCGAGGAAAACCAAGCCGCCGATAAAGCCAGAAGCGCCACAAGCTACGTAAACAAACTGTCGCAGAGGCCGGTAGGGAGTGGCCATTTCTGCGGTTAAACGCTCGTATTGTTGACGGCTGAGGTTGCGCGGGTTTTTTGGGATGTTTGTGCGATCGTCCGAATTTGGAGCTGGCATAGATTTAGAAAATAAGTAAATTAGGATTGGGCCACAAAAACCCGGTTTATACCAAAAACGGTCTGGCTGAGGTAGCCAATGCGGTCGAAAAACCTGGTTTTTGGTACTGTGGGCGCAAGTCGAGTGAATATTAGACTACAACAAATATCCCGCAACTGCCGAAATAAATCACCGCTGAATCCAAACCACAACTGTCTGCAAACAGCCGACAAAAACACCCAAAAGACCTCCTAAATTTACAATTCCCTGCAACTCGCTTTGGACAATTCCCTGAATTGCTAACTCTAACTCTTCAGGAGAAGTACCTTTTACTCGATCGACAATCACCTGGTCAATATTCAAAATCGGGATAGCCTGAGCTACAATATTTTCTAAATCCCGCTCTAGATAGCGCTCTAAAACCAAAGCCAGTTCTTTGCTGACAATTTCCAGGGAAGCGCTCATCACCGCTGAAGTTTGCAATCGATTGAGAATCAACCGCGAAATATTTTCCCAATCAATAGATTTGCTCAACCCCTCAAGTACCTCTGTACCCCGCTGTTGAACGTAGCTGCGAACGCTGTCGCGCATAGTTTTTCGCAACTGTCTCACAGTCGAAACCGGTAAATTTTGCATCGACAAATTTTGCAGCCATTCCTGAATTCGCCCGCGAATTCCCAAAGAAATAGTTAACTCTGCTAAGCGCTGATTTGTGGCTTCTCTGTCATCCAGACAAAAAGTCCGCAGCCGAGTTAAAGTGTTCCGCAAACCAAACAAATTTGCTACTACCCAATAAGTGCCGCTGGTTTTTTCTCGAAACCCTTCATCGATGATCGAAATATTGCGATCCGTCAAAAAGTCAATTAAAGCCTGCCGCAGCACTTCCGGGGGTATTACTACCTGCAACAACCACTCAGCAAGCTGAGCCGCCTGAGCTTCCGTTAGCTGAATCTCCAGCAAAACTTGGTCAAAAATTTGATTTAGCTGAGCTTCTAAAAAATCTTCCCGGCGCGCCAAAACTTTGAGAATTCGCGGCACAGATTCCCCCAGCAAATCTCGCAGAATGTTAGCGAGAATTTTAGCGGTTTTTTGCTCTGCGTCTGCTTTTACCTGATCCAGCGCTAACTGCAACAGCCAGAGAATCACCGACTGCATCCGCTCGGTTTGCAGGAGGCGGCGCGCTAAGTTTTGCAGCTCCTGTGGCGTCAGCAGCGAACCCATAATTGTGTCGGAAATTCGCTTTGCCAAGCGCTCTTGGTTGCGGGGGATCAAGCCTGGAGTGAAAGGCAACTGCCGCCCTTTGATGTAAATAGCTCGATAGGGGCGGAACAGCATTTTGATAGCTATATCGTTAGTGAAATAGCCAATAATTCCTCCCACTACAGGTGGGGCAACCAACAGCCAAATGTCAGACGGATTCATAAAGGATTAAAAATAGGGTAAGGTGCACAGGGATCGGTGCACCCTATAGTTAGATAGCTGATATAGACTCGAAGCATTTTTAATTTTAAATTGCTTTGCCCAGTACCAATACTCCCATCATAGCTCCGGCAATCGGGTAGTGGGTGGCGGCGGCAAATCCGGCTTTGTTGGCGATCGCCACTTGCTCCTGGCCGATCGGGAATTTTTCTAAACTAGGATTAATGTAGGCATATTCTTGAGTCATGCCAAATTGCTGAGCAAGGGGCACTACGAGAGTGTCTAGATAAAACTGCTGAAAGCTCCGCATTAGGGAATTGCTGGGGCGGTGGAGGTCGAGAATAGCTGCTTTGGCACCGGGTTTGAGCACGCGGTGCAATTCCTGAAGACTGCGGGGGATGTCAGTCACGTTACGCAGGCCGTAACCCATTGTGGCGCAGTCGAAGTAATTGTCAGCAAAAGGCAAGTCTAGGGCGTCAGCTTCTACCCAGGAAATGGGACTGGCAGGGGTAAGAAAAGGTCGATCGCGCCTGGCAGCCACGGCCAATTGTTCGGCGGAAAAATCTACTCCAAATACGCAACCGGTCGGCCCTGCTTGTTTGGCCAGCAGCAAAGCTAGATCTCCGCTACCGCAGCACAAGTCTAAACAAGTATTTCCCGGGCCAGCACTGCTCCATTTCACCGCCATTTGCTTCCAAATCCGGTGTTGCCCAAAGCTCAACCAGTCGTTCAATTGGTTGTAAACTGGTGCAATTCGATTAAATATATTTTTAATTTCTTCGGCGTTATTAGTCATTGGTCATTGGTCATTGGTGATTGGTGATTGGTAATTGGTAATTGGTCAGCCGGAAAAAATAATTAATCCGTGCATTCATGTCATGCTGTCGCCAGTCATTAATGCTTTTTTATTTGTTAGCGGTTGGTGATTTTTTGTCTATAATCATTGGTTTGCTATCATTTTCGACTCCAGAGATCCCACTGATGACTAAAGACTAACAACTAAAGACTAAAAACTAATGACTGATGACTAATGACTAATGACTAATGACCCTGAAAACTCGTCAATACCAAAGCAACTTCTTGAGCGGCGAGGTGAACTGTTGTGAGTTCGTCGGGGCGCAGGGAACAAGGTTGCTTCCACTGCATGGAAATCAGGGCGATCGATCGACCTTTGTGAATCACTGGGATGCTCAGGTGAGCTTGAATGCCGGATTTCTGATAGTGCGGCAGACTCGCTAAGGCTGTGTCAAGCCCAATATTCACAGCACCCTGAATAGTTTGAGAGCTAATTGCTTCTCGAACCAGAGGGTCATCTGCCAGCCAATTTTCCACAGTTGAACCAGTGGTGTGACAGCCTTGGACTGATATTAAAGCATTTCCTTCCACCAGTTGCAAAATGCAAGCGTCAGCCAAAAAATTATCACTTATAGCAGTAGCAATTGGATCTAAACTTGCTTCCAAACTCGGATAATCCACAGCCGTTTGCATGATTGTTGCTAACAGTTGTATTTGATTTTGGGCCCGATCCAATTCCTCAGTCCGCTGCTTAAGAATTTCATAAGTCTCGGCCGCCTTTTGCACCACCATTTTCAGTTCGTTCGGGTCCCAAGGCTTAGTGATATACTTGTAAACCTGTCCTGAGTTAATCGCATCCACCAAGTCTTCAATGTCCGTAAAACCAGTCAAGATAATTCTGACCGTATTCGGAAACTGCGGCACGGTTTTGCTCAAAAACTCCGTTCCCTTCATTTCGGGCATCCGCTGGTCGGAAATGATGACGGCGACCTCACCTTCGATGCCGAGGACTTCCAAGGCGCGAATTCCGCTCTCAGCTTTGAGCACGTTAAAATCTCGTCGGAAAGTGCGGTAGAGTAAATCCAGATTGTCTGGTTCGTCGTCTACTACCAGCATTTTGGGCTTTTTCGGTCTGTGTAGGGTCATGAGCTGGCGTTTAATTTGATCTAGCTCTGAAATGGCATTATCCATAACAATACGATAAACTCCCCTTTGTAAATTTAGGCGAGCAACTATTCTGTAACAATAGTCTCATAACTCACTTACTATTAATCTATCGCTCTGCCGCGACACGAGCCTTGCCGGTATCCAATCCCACATAACTTAACGCTGGTTTTTGATTCAATTATGACTGATACACCGCAAGATTCATCCCCTCCTGCATCTGCATCCTCCACAAATGCTGTGGATGCCGAAAAGTTAATTCGATCGCTCCGCCGAAAAGAAGGCACTTGGGTAGAGTGGGGACAGGCCTGCACTGCGCTGCTAAAAGCTGGCTACAACTCTCAAAGGATTTTTGAAGAAACTGGTTTTGAGCCAATTCAGCAAAATCAAGTGAGCGTCGCAGCCCAAGTTTACACCAGCATGGTCAATGCTGGGGCTTCAGACGAAGTTCGATCGCACTTCCTGGGCAAAGGTAGTGATATCTTATACGAGTTTCGGATTCTCTCTCAAGTAGAGCGGGCCGGGGCGGCAGCTTTGATGCTAACCCACAATTTGGATGTTGACGATGCTCGCCAAGTTGCTAAAGCGATCAAGGAGTTTTCGCACTTCGGGAGTCTCCCCCAAGGGTTCACAGACACTCCCGGCGATGCTATGGCTTACCAATGCTGGCAATTAGCGAGACAGAAAAGCGATTTGCAAGAGCGATCGCGCTTAATTGCTCGCGGTTTAAAATTAGCTAGCAGCCAAACCGCTAGGGCGCAAATCGAGCAGTTGCTCGTTGATTTTACCGTAGTTTCGAGAAAGGAAGCGCCCCGCCTGCCCGTCTACAGGCTCGATTCTGAGGAACAATTGCCCCGCGTTGTCCCGGTTGTGGGCAAATTGCCGCTTTCTACGACAGATTTGCTGGCAGTGCCTTTGCCGGAGGAAATCGAGCCGTTCCGAATGGTAAAATTTTCTGGAGCCGGAGCTTGGGTGGCGATTCCCGGATGGCAGGTAATTTTGAACGCTGAAGATCCGGTGGCTGTTTTGGAAATGAGCGATCAATTGCCTGTACCGCTACAAGGCAAAGTTGAAGAAGTTTTGATTATTGCCGATCGATCCCAAAGACAGTGGGATGCTGACAGTTATTTCCTTGCTGATAACGCTGGTAATTTAGAATTGTACTGGTTTGAACAATCCCCGGATATTCCTATTTTGGGGCGAGTTGTTCTGGTGATGCGTCCGAAAAAGATTGTGGATGAAGACTATACCAAAGATGGATGGCAAATTGATGATTAGTCAGTTGACTGTTGACTGTTGACTGTTGTCAGTTGACTGTTGACTGTTGACTGTTGTCAGTTGACTGTTGTCAGTTGTCAGTTGCCAGTTGTCGTTGGTTTTAATAACGGTTTCTCCGGCTGTTCCACAATAGATAAATTTTATGTGGGTGGAATGACTAATGACTAATGACTAATGACTACTGACTACTGAGGCGGTTTCGGTTCTTGAATTTGCGGAACAGAATGCTGTTTCTTAAATCGATTAAAGCCGTAAACCGCAGCCCCAATTAACAGCAAATAAGGACTATAAGCCAACAGCCAAATACCCAAAGCAAATAAACCGAGCGTCAATTCGGCCACAGAATGAGTCGCTTTCCCCCAAGTTTCCTGCGCCCGCAAACCTAGAGAAGGTTCCTGAGTTTGTTGAGCCGATACTGCTGCTTCTAGAGTTAAGCTAATAGTCGAATAGGCTACTTGATTTCGCAAACTTTTTAACTGAGCGTCAATGCGTTCGATCGACTCCCGAATATTGCTCAACTCTTGAGAAACTTTGAGCACATCGCCGACAGAACCCGATCGCTCCATAATTTTTAACACCATTTCCTCGGATTTGCGGAGGTTCCGCAGCCTAGCCTCGCTGTCAACTAATTGATCGGTAACATCCTCAGCCGTCAGAGCACGGTTCTCTACTGTTCCGAGTTTTGCCAAAGTGTCTAAAGTAGTTTCTAACCGTTCTTGAGGCACGCGAATCTCCACAGACGCGGTTTGGCGGACACTCGAATCCGGCGGCTTTTGATTTTGGAAACCCAAGATATCGCCTTGCTGTTTTTCGACAATATTAGTAACAGATTTAGTGCTGGCGTCAAGAGATTTGACAACTAGACTGAGTTGGGCTTTTTTAATCAGTTGGGGACGGGTTGCTGGAGTTTCTGCTGCTTTTTTTGATGCACCAGGAGTTTTTGACCTTTGGGCTGCTGGCTCGGGTGCTGGTGCCGATTGTGGAGCCGATGCGGCCACTTGGTTTTCACGGCTGCTGGGTGAATCTGCGCCGCTTGGAGCGCTGCTGGTCAGTTGAGATCCTCCGCAGCTAGGCAAAGCAATGGCTGAAGATAAAGTTAAGAATACTGCCACAGCAAAACGAGTTGTGCTGTTGTTGGCTGGGTTTGGGTTTGGCTTGGGCGGGGGGGAATTGATTTTGAGGTGAGTTTTCATTGGGGTGACTCCTCTAAAAAAAAGCTTGGGTATTGAATTTTATGCTGGTTTCAATTTAAGCTTCAATAGATAGTGTTAGTTTAGCCGATACCGAAATGGAAACGGTAGAGGTTGAATATTTTTTTATTTTTAACCGCAGATGAACGCAGATAAACGCGGATGTAATAATGACTGATGAATTTGATTCTGATTTTATGCGATCGACAACGAATATTGATCGCCCTGGCAACATTTCCTCTGGGTTAGACTCTGCCGCAGTTTTGCGAGAACAAGCTTGCCTTAAAATTCGCGAAAGCTTGCGTGCGGGCCAGCAGGACATGGCGGATTGGCAAGGCGGCCCCCTTGCTGTTTCGGCGGTTCCAGGGGCCGGGAAGTCTACGGGAATGGCTGCTGCGTCGGCAATTGCGATCGCCCGCAACGGGCTTCACAACCGCCGCCAGTTAATTGTCGTGACATTTACGCGATCGGCTGCTGCTAATATTAAAGCTAAAATTCGGGAAAGATTGGCAGAATTGTCTTTATCTCAAGGTGGTTTTGCCGTGCACACTTTGCACGGTTTAGCTTTGAATATTGCGATGCGCCATCCCGATTTGTCGGGTTTAAATTTAGAAAATTCAACTTTAGTGACTCCAACTCAAAGTCACCGATTAATTCGTACCTGTGTAGAACTTTGGATTGCTGAAAATCCCCGCAGATATCAAGTTTTGTTGGAAGGACAGCAATTCGACGGAGAGGAAACGGAGAGGCTGCGGCGACAATCGGTTTTGCGGACGGAAATTTTGCCACAGGTAGCTAAAACTGTGATTCACGAGGCGAAATCTTCGGGTTTATTTCCCGAACAGTTGTTAGAAATGAACGCTCTTGATACTGGGGACGGTTATGAAATTTTAGCTGTAGCTGGGGGTTTATATCAAAAATATCAGGCTTTGTTGAGGAGTCGGGAATTTATCGATTACGACGAAATGATTTTAGCCGCTTTGCGGGTGTTGGAAAATCCGAGGGCGAGGGCGATCGAGCAAAAGCAAGTATTTGCCGTTTTCGAGGACGAAGCGCAGGATTCGACACCTTTGCAGACTCGGCTTTTGGAAACATTGGCGATCGATCCCGATCATCCTAACTCACCTCCCAATTTTATCAGAGTGGGCGATCCAAATCAAGCGATTAATTCTACCTTCACTCCCGCCGACCCGATTTATTTTAACCAATTTTGCGATCGGTGCGAAGTAGAAAATAAGTTAGCGACCATGGACGGCGCAGGCCGTAGCACCCAGGTAATTATCGATGCAGCTAACTTTATGTTGCAATGGGTAAATAGCTCAAAATTAGCGGGAACCGAACAGCCTTTTCGCGACCAAACCATTAAGCCAGTACCCAGCGATGATCCGCAGCAAAATGCAAATCCTGCCCCTATTGGTCGTGGCTTAGAATTGCATACTCCCCGCGATATTTACCATACAATTGAGTTAATTGGCAAACGGGTAATTGAGTTAGTAGAAGAATTTTTACCGACTGATTTTGAATTTGGCAGGGATGGCAAAGATATCGATTCAGGGGGAGAAGCGAGCGAGGGGGAAAATAGTGCCAAATTGCCGTTAGAAAATCTGAAATCGATGGCTATTTTGGTGCGGGAAAACAAACAAGGTAAGTTTATCAAAGAAGTGCTGGAAAATCCTCAAAAACACGGATTAAGCTTTGATTTGCGTAAATACGGGATTAAAATTGAAGATGTGGGAGAACGCGACAGACATTCTCAAGTACCTTGGGAAATTTTAACACTGCTGCAATTCCTCGATCGCCCGCACTCTCCAGACTATCTGAAAGCAGCCTTAAAAATTTTGAGCGATCGGCAACTGATCCCCAAACAAGACTACAATGCTTTTGCGACTAGCCCCGAGCAATTTCTTTACCCTGGCCCGCTAGACCCGCAGCAGTCAGACCCGGTTCGCAAATGTCGCTATTTTTGCTGCGGTTTGCTGCAAGCTAGCTTAGAACTGCCACCATACCAAATCATTTCATTCTTAGCCTTAGCGCTGCAATACGACCAAACAGAATTAGCCACGGCCGACAAATTAGCAGAACGTGTAGCAATCCAAACAGCCGGCAACAATTCTATGCGTAATATTTTGGACGTACTGAGCGAAATTGTCAGTTCCGAAAGATTTGAACCTGTGGATGCAGACGACAAAATAGAAGAACGCTATACCAGCAAAGGTCAACTAACAATTATTACCATGCACAAAGCCAAAGGATTGGATTGGGATTGCGTATTTTTGCCGTTTCTGCACGAACAAACCATCCCCGGAAATTTGCGAGTTTTGCCGCAAACCCGATTTTTAGGAGATTTCACTTTAGCAGAGGTAGCAAGAGCACAAATTCGAGCAAGTTTGCACGAAAAATATCCTTTACCAAATTTAGGCGAAGCTTGGGAACAAGCAGGTTATTTGAAAACAGCAGAAGAGTTTCGACTGCTGTATGTAGCCATGACTAGAGCAAAAAGCTTGCTGTGGATGGCGGCGGAGAAGAAAGGGCCTTTTACTTGGAACAAACCAGAGAATTTGCAGGAGCAAAAACCTTGTCCGGTAATGCCTGTTTTGAAGCAGAGATTTCCGAGTAATGCCATATAAAAGAAGTAATAAGTAGCTCGTTCCCCGGCTCTACTCATGGGTTAAAACTTAACCTGAAGTTTCCCGATTTTAGGAATTTCTAGCTTCTCTCCCAGCCTTGGTATATAATGCTTTCAGAACCTGCGACTCGTTTAACCTAAATGGCTAGAAATATCCAGGGACGGTTAGCCTAACCCTCTGGTTAGTACAACTAAATACACATCCTTGTGCAGGATTCACAAGGGGAGCATCTCACTTTTGATGCGCCCTATTGAGGGTAATATGAATTTCCTATATTTCCCTAAACTCTTGCTTCATCTAATACGCAATTCTCAAGCATTCTGATTGTTTCAAGGTGGCTGCTAACCTGTAAAGTTGCTCAGAATTCAGGTTGCTTTGATTACTCAACAATAAATATTTGCTGCCTCTATATGTAATTCCTACTGCTAGACTATCTCTCGTTGCCGCCCTGTGATCAAAATGGTGTTTCTGCCTGTAGGTGTAACCTTTCTCCCAACTGCGGATGCTCAAACGAAAGTTCCCGCGCGTGCAAGTGTAGCCGCTTTGCAGCAGCCCGACATCCGTAAAGTCGATCGCCCAAAATCGGTATCCCCAACCCTCGAACATCCGCTGCATGAACCCTCAATTGATGCGTGCGTCCCGTCAGCGGCAAAAACTCGACGCGATCGCAATTTCCCTCCCTCGCCATTACCTGAAAGCGAGTAACGCTGGGTTTTCCGCACTCCCAATTGACTTGCTGGTAAGGGCGATTTTCTGGATCGCCGCAAAGTGGGAGTTCGATCGTCCCCGCATCAATTTTTACAGTACCCGAAAGCACCGCTTCATAAACTTTGTGAACCTGCTTTTTTGCAAATTGCTGCCTGAGTTGACTGCTAGTTTCTTTGTCCCGCGCCAATACCAAAATCCCAGATGTTTCCAAATCCAAACGATGCACAACTGTCAAATTTAAACTATCCGGTAACAAGTTACGCAAACGACTGAAAACACTATCTTGATTTTCAAAATAACGACCCGGAACTGACAGCAAACCCGAAGGTTTATTAACCGCAATCAACCATTTGTCTTCATAAATAATCGGTAGCATTTGCGTAACGGGCAAGATGCCCGTTCCACAAGAAAAATTATTGCTTGTGGGCAGTAGGGGTTGGGCTTCTAGCCCGCCCGTAAAACCCTCATCCATCTTAGAAACAATCGGATTTTGAGCCAATCCTGACAGCAAAAAACCCATCAACGGCTGACACCGATCGCCACAAGCACCATAAAATTCTCCCTGTATCTTATCCCCCGATGGCGGCCCCCACCAAAACTCAGCCATTGCCAGCGGTTTCAGATTGTTTACTGCCGCACAGTGGAGCAATTTTGGGGCGCAGCAGTCGCCGGTACCAGTGGGAATAGAATTAGTTGGCATCAATGAGGAGAGCGATCGCGATTTTCCCAAAAAATTCACCAGAGAGTAAGCCGCGTGCATTTGCGTTTGAAGTTCGCGGGAAAGTTCTTTTCGCTGCTGTTTCAGCGCCCGCATCCGCAGATCCGCAGCTTCAATTAATTGTTTTAGCGGCTGCAATGTTTCATCCCGCTGCCGTTTCAATTGTCTGCGTTCAATTTTCTCCAAACGACTTTCTTGATTCAGTTGTTCCAGGGCAATTTCTAGTGTTTCTGCTGCGAGAGTTTGACACAGTAACTGGCGTTTTTCATCTCGCTGCTGCTTGCAATTGCGGTGCCGATCGCTCAAAACTTGCATTTGCACTTCAAACTCCCGAAATAAGGCTTCATACTCTTGTCGCTGCGGGAGTTGATTGAGTGCAATAAGTTCCTGTTTCATCGCCTCCAATTGAGTTAACGTGCGGGCTTCATCAAAAGCAACTCGATCTCGTCCCGGAATCGGTAGCACCCAGCCTTCAACAATGCTGCAACCGTTCAGCAGCCCGGAAAATGCTTTGAGTATCCCCTGTTCCCCCGAAGGCATCTCCACCAGTAATATGCCGTACATCTTGCCCTCGCGATCGTAGGAATCGTCAGCCGCCAGGTACTGCATCAAACCCCGCGCGAGATCCTCGGACATTCGAGTGCGCGGCAGTCTCAGCAGCTCGCCACTTTGAGGACAACGGCCTTCGTACCAATAATTCGGGTGCGAGTCGATCGACTCCCAATGACAGTCAGTGAAATCTAAAAGCGCGTGCAACTTTAGCATCTTAAATTTGGTTTGAAACCTGAATTAGGACATATCTGCTTGTGTCTTGACGGTATTTTACAGCGGTGTACCGAAAGCGGGAACGGGGCATAATTTTATACCTACTCGAATTAAGTAAAAATGATTTGTCGCACCAAGCCTGATATGCTAAATTTGTTTCAAAACAGCAGCGAGATTAAGAAAAGCATAAGTTAATATATAAGACCGCAAGCTTGTTATCCCACTAATTTTTTTATGTGCAAGGCGTATGCCAGACCTCTCGACTTCGGCTACAGAAAACTCCTCAAACCCCCAACCATCACTGCTGCCGCCGATTTTAAGAATTTTTGCAGCATTTCCAGATTACGATCGGGGCAATAGATTGTACGCCGCAGGAAGGTACGAAGCGGCAGTCATTTGCTACGGAAAAGCGGTTCAAATTAAGCCGGACTGGGCCCGGGCGTGGCTGAATCTGGGCAAAGCTTACAAGCAACTGCACTCCTACGCAGAAACCGTAGCCTGCGCCGATCGAGCTACAGCAATTAATCCCGAAGAATACTGGGCTTGGATGCTGCGCGGGACAGGGCTGTTAAGTTTGCAAAATCACTCAGAAGCGATCGCGGCTTTCGACACCGCAATTCAAATCAATTCAGAAAAGCACGAAGCTTGGTATCAGCGAGGCCGAGTTTTAGAGGAATTGCAGCAGTGGGATGCAGCCGCAACCTGTTACAAAAAAGCAACCCAACTTCATCCGAATTTGCCCGCCATGTGGTATAGACAAGGCAACGTGTTGGTTCAAGCGGAGCGCTATCCTGAAGCCGTGGCGGCTTTCGAGCGCGCCCTGAAACTCGTCCCGATGAATTGGGAAGCTTGGCTGAACCGAGGTTTGGCTTTGATGAAAGCGGAACGCTACGCTGAAGCTGTAACTTCTTACGATCGCGCCATTCAACTGCAACCACAAAATAGTCTGGCTTGGTTCAATCGAGGCATTGCTTCAGCAAAATTGCACAAATATGCAGAAGCCGTGACAGCTTACGATCGCGTACTGCAAATGCAGCCCAACGACTGCGAAGCTTGGTTTTATAAAGGAATGGCCCTCAAACACCAGTGGGCGGATGCGGCAATTGCTTGTTTCGATCGGGCAATTCAAATTAATTCTTTTTATCCCGAAGCATGGATCGGGCGCGGTCAAACACTGTCAGAAGCGAGAGATTTTGAAGGGGCGATCGCTGCTTTTGACCAAGCCGTTCAAATTAATCCGAATTTTCCCGAAGCTTGGCTGGGTAGAGGCATCGCCCTGGCAGGATTGGAACGCTACAAAGAGGCAATTATCGCTTACAGCAATGCCCTACAAATTGAAGGTAATTTTCTAGAAGCTTGGAACTTGCGAGGCGAAGCTCTGGAAAAATTACAGCAATACGAAGAAGCGATCGCCTGTTTTGATAAAGTAATCTCTCTGACTTCCGAAGCAGAAATTACATCAAAAGTAGGGTTGCAGCAAGGCGCAGCGCTGGAAAAATTGCAGCGTTACGAAGAAGCAGTCGCAGCTTACAACCGCGTACTAAAAATCGTGCCCGACAATTTTGAAGCTTGGTTGAAACGCGGCAACGCTTTGTCAAAATTGCAGCAGTACGAACAAGCTCTAGCATCATACGATCGAGCAATTACTGTCTGGCCCGACAACTATCAAGGCTGGGTACAGCGAGGTCTGATCCTAGGGGAAATGCAGAACTATTCCCAAGCACTCGTCGCTTTTGACCAAGTGATTCAACTCAAGCCAGACAACTGGGAAGCTTGGGCACAGCGGGGCGACGTTTTGCAAAAATTGCAGCGAACTCAAGATGCCATTAGCTCTTACGGAGTCGCCCTCGAAATCAAACCCGATTACTACGAAGCTCTAGTCAGTCGAGAAGAATTGAGACTCAAGGGCGCGATGTCAGGCAAGTGGTAAGGGGAAATTGACGAATAGTTTTGAGTTTTGAAATTGCTTTGTTCCTCGTAATACCGCGCTGGGGTGAAGTTTGAACTATTTAACTTAAAACTAAAAACTTTCCGTCTTCTCTCTCCCTCTGCGTTCTCTGCGCCCTCTGCGGTTCATAAAAAAATCTAATTCCCACAACCCAAAAGAGCCGGAGACAACCTCTCCTCTAGCCTTGGTGGGTTATCTAAAGAAATAACTCTCCCCTCATCCTAGATTTGCTTAGGAATAATACAAAAGCGCTTACCCTAGCCACGATGGGTTCATGGCGGTACTATCAAATTGGTTAGTAGTTTTATACAGTTCGTATTGTCCTTTTGCCGCCGCCTCGCGAGTGCGATTCAGCATTGCAGCAACTTGTGCTTGATCCATCGGCTTAAACGTGCGAGCGGCCTCAAACGCTTGATCAAGGAGTTGCATACTATCAATGCCAGTAATCACCACTGAAGTAGGCAGATTCATCGCATAGTGAAGACATTCGATCGGGCTTATTGTATTACTTCTAAGGACGTAGGGGTCGCCCATAGATTTCATCCCCAATACACCTATTTGGTTCTTCACCAGCACCGGCAGAACTTGTTGCTCAAAACTTCTAAAATGAGCGTCCATCACGTTCAGGGGCATCTGTACCGCGTCAAAACGGAAATTGTTTTGAGCGGCAATTTCCATCACTCGCAGGTGAACCAAAGGGTCTTTGTGCCCTGTAAACCCGATGTAGCGAATCTTGCCCGCCTTCTGCGCTTCCACTACCGCCTCCATAGCCCCGCCGGGAGCAAAAATGCGATCGGGGTCTTCCATCCGAATAAGTTCGTGATGCTGCATTAGGTCAATGCGATCCGTCTGCAAGGCCTTCAGTGACTCATCAATCTGCATCATCGCAGCGCCCTTGGTGCGGCCGTCAATTTTGGTCATCAGAAACACCTTTTGCCGGTAGCCATCCTTGAGCGCTGCACCCATCCAGCGGTGGCTGCGTCCGTTGTGATAATCCCAGGAATTGTCCATGAAATTGATGCCACGGTCGATCGCACTGCGAATGAGCTTAATACTTTCTTGCTCCTCTCGAAGCCGTCCGATATGGTGTCCCCCCAAGCCAATGGCAGACACTCGCTCTCCCGTGCGTCCCAGCGTCCTGTAACTCATCTCCCCGCTTTGGGTTTGACCTTGGGCAACTTCATTTTTAACATCTACTTGAGTCAGTTCATCTTGAGCTAACACGGGTTTGAAAAACCCTTCTGAAGCTGCCATTCCTGCTGCAACCAAACCCGAAGCAGAGGTTACCTTTAACAACTTGCGTCTGCTGATATTCATAAATGCCTCCTCCAAAAAAACTACTAGGACTCACTCACCGCTTCGCTGCACTAAAGAGTTTTGAGTTGTGAATTTAAGATGTTTCAAAATCCACAGCGCAGTCCGGCTGCAACTTCCCCAACTCCCTACTTTGCCTAATCAATACTAAGGATGAATTTTCTAGTTTTAAGAGCTACTAGACCCGTCAACGAAGGCTTTTAACTCAATAGCATCGTGACTGCAAAACAGGCGCACATCTTTACCATGCTGCACCGATAATGCGTGCAGCCGGCCTTGATTGAGCAACCTAGCCTTGCGATCGACCTCCATCATCCATTGGTAGGCGCGCAAACCGGGTGTGCAGCGTCGGTTAGCGGCATCCATCTCGTCTCGGTAGAAATAGGCATCGCCTGCGTGCAGGAGCCAGCCATCGGGTGTATCAATGGCAATGCCAGCATGACCGCGCGTGTGCCCCACCAACGGGATTAGCAAAATTTCCGGCGGCAACCCGTCGAGGTCGCGGACTGCTTCAAAACCGAACCAAGGTTCGCCACCCGCCGAATAGTATTTCCATCGTTTGACTTCATCCCACTGCCCCGGACGATAGCGCCTTTTTGTGATGAAACCGTGCCGATCCTGTGCCGCATCGATTTCAGCCTGCATGACGTGTACCGTGGCTTCAGGGAAATCCTCTAGACCACCGGCATGATCGAAATCGAGGTGGGTGAGTACAATATGGCGCACATCGCTTGGTGAAAATCCGAGCTGTTCAATTTGATGGATCGCCGTGTACTTGCGATCGAACTGGATGTTATTAAAATGGACGAAAAACGGGCTGAGCCGGGAGTAAGGGGACTGGATATCCCGGAGTCCGAAGCCGGTATCAATCAGAACCAGTCCCTGATTCGTTTCAACGAGCAGACAGTGGCAGACGAGGTGAGCCGTCAAACCACGACTGAAGCCATCGAAAAGCGCCCCACCAATGGGACACATACAGCCACAATTGAGATGATGAATTTGCATAAATATTCTGTATTACATTACTTAGGCTATAACCATTTATTCCTCAGTTCGCATTTAATGCCTATGCTGCATAATGGCATCGATGAACGCCTGATAAAACTGTGCTAAATCGCCAATACTGAAAGAAGTAAACACGCTTTTATCGGCTGCAATCTTGCCATTATCTGCGATATTTACTTTCTTTAAATCTGCACATAAGAATAGTAAGACGGGCGGAAATTATTGGTTAGCAGATCCCGGTTTAGTAAGTTGACTGTGCAGTTCGGCAGTGACGGTATCAGGCAAAACTTTGCTCGCGTTGGCGAGAATCTTTGTTTTGAGTGAACCTGCAATGATGTTGTCCTGACCGGCCATCAAGGCTTCAAATCCCTGCTTGGCAACCTCGGCTGGATCATCTTTCTTGTCTGCGCCCGCCTTCGTGTCATCCATTCCCGCCCGGTGGAAGAAGTTAGTATCGGTTGGGCCGGGCATCAGCGAGGTGACAGTTACACCTGTATCTTTTAACTCATTGCGGAGTCCCTCCGAAAACGAGTGGATGAAGGCTTTGGATGCTGCATAGACTGCCTCGAATGGCCCCGGCATTAGGGCGGCAATCGACGAAGTGAATAGAATCCGTCCCTGGCCGCGATCGACCATATCCTTAACTACCCGTTTAGCCAAATGCACAGAGGAGACAACGTTGAGGTTAATCAGATTTAGTTCGTCCTTCAAGTCTGTCTCGCGGGCAAAGTCGCCCCCGACGCCGACACCGGCATTAATTGCGATCGCCTCCACTGGCCGATTAGTCGCTTTTATCTGGTTGTAGAGCGTCTCAACACCGTCGTAGGTAGCGAGGTCTGCCTGCACTGTCTCGACAGTGGCACCGAGCCCCTCAAAGGCTTGAGCCGCTTCCTTGATGCTCGATCCGGTGGCGGTGACTAGGAGATCGAATCCGTTTTGAGCGAACTGTTTGGCGAGTTCGTAACCAATACCGTTAGAGGCACCGGTCACCACAGCCAAGGGCCGGGTCAACGAACTGTTTATAACCATTTAAAATCCTCTGTAACTGCTTTACGCTCGTTTGTCTAGGCTTGCTTCTTTCTGTACCAGACAATCTTTGTGTACTGTGGGCTTTCAACTTTTACAATGCTAGGGAGGCATGAGTGCGATCGCATCTTTCCCAGGGCATAAGCTTTTAGGTATTTAAATACGGTATAGGTATAATCGAAAACAAACTTCATGTAATTAGTGTAAAAATGACAGCATAGAATCATCTTAGAAAAAGAGCAAATAGAGAAACTACACAAAGCCTTAAAAAACAAATAAAATGGAAATATTATAGAAATAATTATGATTATATAGCAATCCTTGCAGGAGTCGTAAAATTTTTACCCCACCCCAACCCTCCCCGAACTCGCTCTGAGTCCGTAAGAAATTCACAAATGATGCGAGGATTGCTATATATGTATAAAAGGCGCGTAGATATGGCTAATAACTCTTTTGATAATTATTGGGGAACCGTCATTCTCTGGCGCTAAATCGGATGCGATGAGAGACGGGAGATGGAAGAGGGAAGATTGACTCGGAAGATTAATCCTGGGCTAAAAACATTTATCTCTGGTGGAACGGGCAGGAGAGTTGTCTAGGGAGAACAGTGCCAGATGTCATTTATAACTGAATCTCAGGCGCTGTTCTCAATCAGACCCAATCAACCTGGTAGCAGCGACGAAAAATCTCAGATATCAGGTCGATCGCGCAGCAAGAAACCAAGTGGATCACGGCAAGAGCGTAAGATGTCAGTTATCAGGAATACTTTCTGTTGGCCATTGCCCGACGGCACCGAAAATTGAAAATTATGACAGCCAATTGCTGATTCTGCTGGCTTCATGTTATAGTGGTTTTCCAAGAATTAAATTCGGTGGCGTAGTTTGTTGGTGTTTATTTACAAGCGTCTCTCCGAATCTAAGTCTCTGCACCCTAATGATTCTGGAGATTTTATGTCGATTTACGTGGGTAATCTTTCATATGAGGTAACATCAGACGACCTCAACGAAGTATTTGCCGAGTACGGTACTGTAAGCCGCGTCCAAGTGCCAATGGACCGGGAAACAGGCAGGATGCGAGGTTTTGCTTTTGTGGAAATGGCAAGCGAGGCAGAAGAAGCAGCAGCCATCGCAGCTCTAGACGGTGCTGAGTGGATGGGCCGTGACTTGAAAGTCAACAAAGCCAAACCTCGCGAAGACAACAAACGCCCCTCGGGCGGTGGCGGCGGCTGGGGCGACAAAGATCGCTCTTCACGCGGACGCTACTAAGCTTTGAGACTGAAAATTTGAGTTGTGGTAGTTGACGGCAGGTGCGAATGCTGCTTTTTTTTCGGGTTGTTCGATCGACCCATCAAATAAAACTCCCAAACCTCTAAATCAGTTTTGCCCCCTCGAAGGAGGGGGCTTTGTTTTTGGCGAAAAATCCCGCCCGGTACGTCTGCGGTGCATTTCCCCGTCTACTTCGTGATTCGGTATCCTCTTAACTGCTTTTTTTAAGAGGCTGTCGGGATTTCTCGGCTCCGCTCCTGTAAACTATCAAACTAGAATTAAGCACGAAGAAAAGTTAGAATAACGGCAAAACTAAATATTGCCCTGAACAACCAAACTATCTTTACCGAAGATTAGTTGAGAAAACCAGCCGAATATCAGCCAATATCTTGATTTTGCCTGAATAAAGATGTCCAAGGTCTACAGCACGGCGGAACTCATTAAAATCCTCGAAGAAGAGCGCCAAGCCTGCTTGTATGGGCGGCGCCTCAACTTGACTGAAACTCCTGCTACAGGCAACCCCGTGATTGACCGCTTTCTCAAATCTGAGGGCGTACAGAAGTTCACTGCTTATCAAAATTTTAAGGCAGCCGTACACGAATACCAGCGGGAACATCAAGTTTCTGGGATTGTCTGGCGGGAAATTGCGGTTAAAGGCAATACTCTACGCTATCCGGCAGTGGATGACGAATTAATAGCTCTACCGGTTGATTTGATTACGTTGAAGGCAGCTAAGATTGCTATGTTGGAATTCTGGCAGCAGGTAACTGCCGGGATGGATTTGTATTTAAGTGTTAACAGCGGAAAGGATTTTCGATCGATCGAGCCGGTTGATGTAGAGGCTATAGCCCAGCGCACAGAATGGGCTAGTCTCTGGAAGTGGGAAAAGTTGGATTTTCTAGAAATTTTGTTGCAGTTGGGCTGGGGGAAGCCGGAGGAAGCTTATTATAAGAGGGGATGGCCGACCTCGGGCAGTGAGTACATTCACGCCGTAAAACCCGGACAGCGGCCGATTTGTTAATTGGGAATTGGCAATTGGTAACAGGATAAGCTGAATTCAGAACCATCGAAAACACAGAAGAAATTGAGGACACGGCGCCGTGCCGTGTCCTGAGTGTGGGTAATATCTGAAGAACTCATTTATTAACTTCTGACATCTGACAAAGCATCAAGCCAAACCACTGATTTGGATCTGTCCAAACCTGCACAGGCTTTAAACCACGCTGCGAAAGTTCTTTTTTTACAGTATTGAGATTAAACTTGCGCGATATTTCGCTGCGGATAGTTTCTCCCGCTGCAAATTCAACCGTTAAATTGAGAGCGCGCAACTGCACTGTTTGCGCTTTTTTACTTTTTAAGTGCATTTCAATTTGACATTCCTCTTGATTGTAAAAAGCCCAATGCTCAAACTGCGCCAAATCAAAATTTCCCTCATACCTCCGATTTAAATGCCGCAGCATATTCAAGTTAAATGCCGCTGTTACTCCTTGACTGTCATCGTAGGCAGGCTCTAAAATATCCTTAGATTTGTCCAAGTCAATTCCCAGCAAAAAATACTCTCCCGGCTGCAATGCACCGACAATTTGCGAGAAGAACAAATCGCATTCTTGAGCGTTGAGATTACCGAGGGTACTGCCTAGAAAGCAAATCATTCGGGTTGGCAACGGCGACGGTGCAATTTTAGCTAAGGCTAATTCGTAAGTGCTGACAAGTCCGTGAATCTGGAGCGACGGATAATCGGCTAACAGTTGACAAGCGCTGCTTTCTAGGATAGTAGGACTGATGTCGATCGGCAAATAGTGCAGCGGATATTCCCGTTGACTGTAAGCATCGAGGAGAAGCCGAGTTTTGGTGGAACTGCCGCTGCCGAGTTCCACAATTTCGCAGGGGCCCGTTAAATTTGCGATCGCCCCCGCGCACCCCTGCAAAATCGCCGTCTCAGTGCGTGTCAGGTAGTATTCCGGCAACTGGCAAATCAACTCGAACAGGTTTGATCCGCGATCGTCGTAGAAATACTTTGGAGGCAGGGATTTGGGGTTTTGAGTCAACCCGCTAACTGCATCGCTACCAGCATTGATTTCTGCGGGTGTCAGTGCCGCAGCGCTTACCAGTCGCTCTAAGTGCAGCCGGTTTTCCTTCGTTAAGGCTGAGTTGGTTGTGTCGGACAGTCTTGGGGATTTCATAGAGTAATTTTTAGATGCACATATCGGTATAGCACGCAGTTGCGTTGCCAAATATCGCGCTCAAGTCAGATTTTTCATGCCGATCTCGGTTCTGTATTTTCTCACGCGAGGGCGATCGCATCCACAATTAAAACTTAAATTTTATACACAAAATTTATTAAAGAATTAACAAAACTTGTTTTACTTGAGCTTGTTACATAAAAAAAAGTTGGGCATTTCACAAACAAATTTTGTCTCCAATTCCCTCTCCAGCCATTTATCTGATGGTCGTCAAATAAGCTTTCTAATACAAGTATTAAGGAATTTGTTCATCTGAAAAGTCCGATGAATAAATTCCTCACTATGAACAAACTTGATGGTAATTATAATTACCTAGCCAACTACTTAGCGCAGCGAAAACCAGCAATAATTTGCCGCACGCCCGGATAGTACCAATTCCGAAAACTCGATCGCAGTGCCTGCGGAAAAGTCGCCCAACTCCCCCCTTTCAAAACCCGGTGTTCTCCATCAAAATAAACTTGAGAATATCCCCTGTAAGGATAACTTTCAAATCCCGGATAGGCGTCAAAGGTTGAAGCAGTCCACTCCCAAACATTCCCCAACATATCATAGCAGCCGATCGCGCTTGCTCCTTTGGGAAAGGCATCAACTGGTGAGGTATTGGCAATATTATTGCCGTGATTGCACAGGCTGCCGTTTGGCGGTTCTTCTCCCCAAGGATAGATGCGATATGTTTGATTTGTGGCATCCCAACTCGCCGCTTTTTCCCATTCTGCTTCCGATGGCAAACGCTTGCCGATAAAGTTGCAGTAAGCTTCGGCTTCGTACCAACTCACGCCGCAGACTGGATGGTTGTGGAAAGCTGGATTTTCTGACCAGTAAAGCGGTCGAGAGACGGCTTCGCCTTGTAGCCATTTCCAGCCGTCCGCTGACCACCAATCAGGGTTTTGATAGCCACCGGATTCCATGAAATTTCCGTATTGACCGCAAGTGACGGGATAGCGATCGATCGAGTATGCTTCTAAATAACACAGGTGGCGCGATCGCTCATTATCTAAAGCCTCAGCAGCATCGCTTCCCATGTAAAATTCCCCGCCCGGAATTTCAATCGCCGGGGAATCCGTAATTTGTAATTGGTAATCTGCAATTGGTAATCGGGAATTGGAAATTAATCTTCCTTCCTCATTCCCTCTTTTTTCTTCCTTCTTCCTTTGCATTTGCAACACGAAAGCAACAGTTTCGCAGTGCTGGCTTTCGTGCTGAATAATAAACCGCCAGAGACGTTCTTGCTCGTCGATCGGCGCGACTTCCAAATAATCTAACACCTTTTTTCTCACCGCGTCCAGATATAATTCAACTTCAGGTAACGCGGGCAGAAAAACCCGTTGTTTTTTCGGCAAAATATCAGCAGCAAACAGTTTGTGATACTGAGGAAAGACAGGTTCCAAGCCAGCACATCGTTGCAACAGCCACAAATCCTCAGTATAAGCAATGTGACCTAAGTGCCAGCCAACAGGACTGAAATCAGGATGAGCTTGACGGCAAAAAGTATCATAATCGATGTCTGCAAATAGCTTGAAAGTGCCGCGGCGACACTGCTGCAAATCGCGATAAATTGCCTCTCTACAAGATTGGATAGATTTCGATATCACGCTCTACTCCGGTACTGATAATGCTCTGGACTGGGCACTCGTGCCAATTGCCAGCAAATAAAGGTTCAGAAGCAATGAAGACAGAATTCGGGAAATTTAAATCGTCTCGCAGCCAATAGAGGGAAGGAGGGGCTTTTTGGGAAGCAAAGCGAGAGGCAACGAGCTGGTGTCCGTCGCTGATAATTATATTAGCTGAAAATTCTACTTGGTGAAAGTTTGCTAGCTCTGCCACAGTTTTGAGCGTGTTTTGCAAAGCAGCTTCTAGGGTCACATTGGCGGCTGTCAATTCATTGACAAACAAACCGAAGATATGCTCTGAATCTGTAGTACCGTTAATTGATTGATAAAGCGTATCGCTGAGTCGATCGCGAATTGGTCTATAAAGAGTTTGCCGAAAATTCTTCACGAAGCCGTTGTGTACGAACAGCAGGCGATCGTTCTGAAACGGCTGACAGTTGCTCAAATCTACAGGTTGTCCTGAAGTTGCACTGCGAACATATCCGATCGCGCATCCAGATTCAACGTATCGACTGATACTCGGAAGGTTAACGTCGCTCCAAATTGGCTGTACATTTTTATAAGTAAACGGGTCAGTATCTAGGTGCGGGTGATACCAACCAATACCAAAACCGTCAGCATTGAGTAGGCCAGAAGTCATTTCGCGGGGATCGTAACTCTGCACAATTAAGGAATGTTCCGGCTTGTACAGAATAGCATCAAGTAAAATCGGCTCCCCGAGGTAGCCAAGCAAACGGCACATAAAATTTTTTCAGCAATTTGATTAGCATTGTAAGTCATTAGCCGAAAAATTGCCCGATCGCCCATCTTCAGCGCTGGAAGGTTTTTTGTAGGTCGCTGCCAGCATCGCAGTACAAACGGTACAGTTAAGGTAGAACCCCTGCAACACAAGGAGACTCTTGAATGTTCCTCGACGAACTCATCCCAATGGCCCAAGAATTGATCCAACAGCCGATCGCCTTCACTGGTGGATTTTTTTCTGGCCTGCTTCGACTCAACCTTCACGAAGATCCCGTTAAAAGCTGGATCGACGAGCAAGCTGGTTCAACCTCCTACACTACTCCCCCAGCCGAACCCACCAACGGTAAAAGCACGGGGCCTCAGTCAATCTCGATCGACTAAGGAAAAGCAGTAACATCCTCCCAACGCCAAACTGATTAAAGTTATCAGAGATTTTGGTTTAAAATCCCGTCCTTTTAGGACGGCTTTTCTTGATTCTGGATATATCGTTTCAGAACTTCCAAGGGCCCGTCGCCAATAGAAGCTACAAAATAATTAGGACTCCCTAGAGCATCCTTCCCATAAGCTTTTGGGTATCCAGCTTGCCCATACCGCCTACTGGATACCCCTTTTAACGCATTTACCATAGCAATGAAAGCCCGCTATGAGTAAAGATTTTACCCCACACACCAACAGCGACTAAGCTGAGCTGCGGTTGTTTGGCTGCGTGAGGGTTGTTTGGAATGATGCGCTGGCGTTCTTTCTGTAAGTTTTCCGAACGAGTGCCATGGTATAACAAACTGTCTGGTATGCTTACCCTACGTCAAAGAAAACAGAAGCTAGGTAATGGTTAAAAGATGTTTCCTCAGTTCCGTTACAGCAATCGCTCAGGCATTTATACATACCATATCGAAATTTTTTTAACTCTCGCACTGGCTAACATAAAGGGAAGAACTTGGGTAAGAAAAAATTTGATAAAAAGACTAATAATTAATCTCCGGAGTTTACTTTCAGCCGTTTTTTCGCTATCAGGCGAGTATGTTTATTTTTCTCAAATAGGCAACCTCAAGTCTGTTTTGTCTAGGGAGTTACCCTCGGAGCTTAGCTCTGTAACTGTCATTCAAAACTGTGCTAACATGTATTTTTTGGTTTGATTTTTTAAATAAAAATTGAGATAATTTAGTTGATTAGTCAATCTGATTTTTTTAATTTTGACCGTTATGAATTAGTCAGCAATATGATACCTCATCTGTCTGATAATGGCTATATCTTTGAACTCCGAACTTAATTATAATCCTATCAGTTTTTCTAGTTAGCGTGGGCAGGCTTGGTTTGTGTAATTACAGGTTTTAACCTATAAAATAAAGAGGTTAATCAAACTGAATTCAGCAGGATGACAACCAAAGAGCTACCCTGACTACGTCATCACCCAACATCTATAGCCATTCTCAGGAACAGGATGTAATCAGCAATTAATTACTACTTGTCAAACGTAAAACGTAAAATGTCAACCTGTACCTCGTGTAGGTGATAAAAATTATACTATACAATATGTATTCATGACTCCCGCGAGGCTCACGGTAGTAAAAGGAAAAAAATTATTATGTTGAGAAACCTGAATTTACAAACCAGACTGATCAGTGCATTTCTGATGATGGGACTTTTAGTATTTTTAGTTGCCTGGGTAGGATGGAGTTCAACTTCTAATCTCAGTCAACACATAGAGACTCTCGGTAAAAATAAATTACCGAGTATTGAAGCATTATTGAAAATTAACGAGGGACAAACCCAAATTGAGTCATCAGAGAGAGCGCTAATTAATTCGGCACTCAATCAAGCAGAAAGGCAAGAAGCATTAAACAGAATGGACAAGGCTTGGCAGCAGATTAAAGAGGGATTTAAAGCATACGAAGTCCTTCCTCGTACCTCGGATGAAGACGCACTATATAAACAAATGCTGAAGTATTGGGAGGAGTGGCAGCAGGAAGATCAAGAACTCCTGCGAATTAATCAAGAATTTGAGACAGTGGGAATTTTGAATCCTTTGGGCTTGCAGCTAAACCTAATTAATCAAGGTAAAAGTAATTCGCCAGAAATGGCAAGAGCCAAGACAGCTAGTAACCTTTTGAATAAACTTAGTCAGCAATCCAAGGTGATTCGCCTGAAATTTATAACTTCAGAAAAAGCAACTTTAGCAGTGGTTGCATCCAACAGAAAGCAAGCCGATGAAGCTTATAAAACGGCATACAATGATAGTAACAAAACTCAAGTAGCTGTATTGTTGGGGATGACTATTGGGCCGCTAACAGCGATTAGTTTAGGCATAGCTTTAAGCATAGCGATCGCCAAACCTTTAGATAAGGCACTGAAAGGTATTATTAATATGATTGTCAGTTCTTCTACCGAGATCGCTGCGACAATTGAGCAACAGGAACGTATTGCTGTACAACAAGCTGCTTCTGTTAATCAAACAACTACCACAATGGATGAATTGGGCGCATCATCGAGGCAATCAGCTATGCAAGCCGAGTCAGCCCTTGAGAATGCCAGTAATGTCTTAAACCTGGCAGCAGAAGGCAGTAAAGTGGTGCATAAAACCCAGGAGGGAATGTTGAGTTTGACGGAAAAAGTCGGAGCTATCGCCGAGCAAGTTTTACATTTGAGCCAGCAAACCAATCAGATTGCTAATATTACCAATTTAGTCAGCGATTTGGCTAATCAAACTAATATGCTGGCAATTAACGCTACAGTGGAAGCAGTACGCAGCGGAGAACAAGGAAAGGGGTTTGGGGTGGTGGCGAGAGAAATTCGCAGACTCGCCGATCAAAGCAAGACATCTTCCGATCAGATTAATGAGTTGGTAAACGATATTAAGAATGCGATTAATAAAACAGTGATGGTAACAGATGAGGGCAAAAAAACTTTAGATAATAGCCTAAAATTGACTGAAGGTACGGCAGATAATTTTAACAAGGTTGCTAATGCTATTAACAGTGTTGTTGTCAGCAGTCAGCAAATTTATCTGAATACCAAACAGCAGGCGATCGCTATTGAGCAAGTGGTAGATGCGATGAATGTTCTGAATAAAGGAGCAACGGAAACCGCCAGCGGTATTACCCAAAGTCGAATTGGCACTCAAACCCTTAACAAAGCGGCTTTAAATCTCACATCTTTAGTTTAAGTGAGAAAAGTAATATCCTAAACTGGGATGAAGGAGATGGGGAGAAAATTTTCCCAATTCCCCATTTCCCATTTCCAATTCCCAATTTGGTCAAAGTATTGAAGGTGAGATATCCCCGTCTATGAAAGGGCTGGGGAGATGTCAAGTATGTTTCCTCAAATGGCTATGTAGATGTGTATAGCAATTTTCAAGCGAGTGAAGTAGAAATTTAGATTTTAGATTAAAGAATTGAATAAGTAGGGAATTGGTAATTAACTGGGAAGTACCTCACGAAAGTTGAGAACTGCTATATCAACGATCGTAGCTGAGAGCAACTTGATATATTATACCTTGTTACTCGCTTTGTTTCCGAAGATGCTTGGTGATGCGTCGCCCACCCATCACTGAACTGATATGATTAAAATCAAGTATTGTTTAGGGGTGGGATTCCTCACCGCCCCTAAATTCATCTACTCACTCGAAGGGAGAGTAAGGAGATGAATTTTGATCCAGCTAACTATTGCAGCTAGTACAAAGAGTTTGTCAGTGTGGCAAACCCTTTTAGTCAGATTCGATTGCCCAGTTGTATGCTAGATAGCACTTGACAGTTAAATTAACAGGTTATTATGTATAGCACAACAAGTTCAGTTCGATCGACATGACTATCTACATTGGAAATCTGTCTTACCGCGCCACCGAAGAAGACCTGAAAGCAGTATTTGCAGAACACGGCACAGTCAAGCGAGTTGTCTTGCCTACCGACAGGGAAACCGGTCGGATGCGCGGTTTTGCATTTGTTGAGATGATGGAGGATACCCAAGAAGACGCTGCAATTGCCGAATTAGACGGTGCAGAGTGGATGGGACGCCCCTTGCGAGTGAACAAAGCTAAACCGAAAGAAGAGGGAAATCGAGGCGCAGGCATCAAGAGAAACGACGGATATTAGTCTGTGATGCGGCGGTTGACATCCTCTCGAAACCCACCTGATGCAGCAGTATGCCACTAGCGCCGAATTGCAAGCAGCAGTTGATTTTGGGGATGAAATGTCAAATCCGCTGCACAAAAATATCGATTCTTTGTGGGCTGCACTTGATTCATGACTTTTTGAGAAAGACAGAATTTATACACGCTAGTCTAGAAACCCAATTTCTGCCGCGATACCTCGCTGCTAACAGCAAAATTTATCAGGAGAAACCGGGTTGATGAGCGTTAGTCTTAGAAAGAGTAAACTCGCCCTTTTTCATCAATATAAACTGAGCGGTCTTGCGTAGTGCGGGGATCTGATCGGGTGATGCGAATCGTCAAAATGTTTGTCTGCGAGTCAACGTTATAGTCGTATTTCAAAGTTGCGTTTCCTCCTGTGGTATTAATCGGAATATTGGCAATGTCGCCGGTGCGATTGCTGATCCGAACAATGATGTTTTTGCTGGCTCCGACGGGCAAGGATGACAAGCTGGCACCTGATTGACCGTATTCTAGGTTTAATCCCGTTTCATTTAACAGTCTGAGGGTAATGTTGCGAGTATTGTCAACCTGCGCTTGAGGTTGCCAAAATCCGGGTTTTGTCCCGCCGTCAGTTGCAGGTTGAGATAATGCTGGATGGGGATGCAGACAGCCGAGGGCGGCAAGTATTGCTGCGGTTGCAATAATTTTTGATTTCACTGTTTGTACCTCCGGGTCAAGAGTTGGTGATATTTCTATCCTAGCTTTAAAATCGGAGATTTTGATAGCGGAAGGAAAAAGAAGGAAGAAGGAAGAAGGAAGAAGGAAGAAGGAAGAAGGAAGAAGCAATAAAAACAAGGGTTTCACCAATTACAAATGTCCTCACTGTCGGGGCGGTTGATATATCTAATTAGAAACCGGGTTTCTGTAGTTGTTAATAGTCCTGGACGCACGGGTTGTCTAGAAACCGGGTTTCTGAGCGGGTAGCTGCTTGCCAAAGCTATGATTTAGAGTAGAAACGGGATTTCTGAGGTCAAGTGCGTCCGGGAGTGGTTAATTGTTAATTATTGATCGAGCGGCTTCTAGCAGCAGGCGCTGTTCGGCGCGGACGATCGCCCTACAAGTTTGTTCTACAGAATCGACATTGACCGAAATAGACGAAATCCCCCACCGCACAAAGGATTCAACTGTCTCGGGATACAAAGCTGGAGCGTCGCCACAGATCGAGCAAGGAATGCCGGCAGCCCGGGCCTGAAGGATTAATTGTTCGATCGCCCTCATCACTGCTCGATCGCGCCCGTTGAAAGCACTTGCTACCAGGTCGGAGTGGCGGTGAATGCCTAACAGCAATTGGGTTAAATCGTTGGTGCCGATGGAAATTCCTTGAACTCCTGCTTTTACGTAATCTGGCAATAAAAATAACACCGAAGGAACTTCCGCCATAATCCACAGTTGAAAGTCGGCTGAGCGGTTTTTCCAAACTGTTTCTAAGCGCTGGCGGCAGTAGATAAACTCGTCAACTGAACGCACGAAAGGCAAAATTAAATTAACATTTGTATAGCCTGACTCCCAGACTTTTTGAAGTACGCACAGTTCCCAATCAAATAACTCGGGTTCAAAGGTATTACTGAAACTGCCGTGGGCGCCTGACTCGCGCAAATCCAGAGAGCGATAAAATATCGGCCGCGGCGAAACTGCAGCAGCAAATAAACTCAGGCAATCCGCCATGCGATCGACAAATTCCGATTGGCGGCCGTTTTGCAACCAAATTTTGGGGTTTTGACAGTCCAAAGCTTCCAATGCCATTAATTCCGATCGCAGCAATCCGATGCCGTCTATTGGCAGATTTTTGAGGCGGTCGATCGAACTTGTTTGGCTGACATTAACTAGCACTTGAGTCGCCGTTGGTGGCCCCCAAACATATTCGGCAGACTCAGATTGTCGAGATTTAGGCCCGGAATTGGACGATCGATCAGAGGTAGAAGATTGGTGCTTGGCTATTGACATTTTGGCTGCTGTACTGTATATATCGGCATTTTTTGCTGTGTCCCAAAGTCGGCGGCTGTCTCCTGTGTCGATCGCATCCTGTTGGGCGAGGGCAAAAACTTCTCCGCTATCGCCGTCTACCAAAACGGAATCGCCCGAGGCGATCGCCCGAGTGGCCCCGGTCACTCCCACAACGGCGGGAATCCCCAATTCTCTAGCTAAAATGGCGCCGTGGCAGGTCATGCCTCCTTGTTCCGCCACCACCCCAGCAGCAACCTTCAGCCAAGGCAGCCAATTCGGCTCGATTGTCCGGGCTACCAAAATGCCTCCGGCTAAGAATTCCGCGTTTTCTGGGTGGGAATTAGTCATAACTTGGGCAATTGCTTCGGCTTTTCCTGATGCTGCTCCCACACCTCTAAGTATCGCAGGAGTTCGGGCTGGGGCGATCGAGTTTGGCTGCGGGAGGGCGATCGGATTTTCCTCTATCGGCGCGACTTTTTCCCCTTTTACAAGACGAACTTGAGTGAAATAAAACTGCGGTTCGCTGCTGTTTTCTCTCTGGTTTAGCGTCCACTCTAAGATTAAATCTGAGTCAAATTCGGCGCTCACTTTTTTACTCAATTCAATAATTTTTTGCAGTTGCAATTCCTCTAAAACGTATTCTGTTTGTCCTTCCTCTCCCAGCCCTAAAACTTCCACGCAACTCTCAGGAAAATCAGGAATTAGGAATGAAGAATCAGGAATTAAAAAAGCAGCAAACTTGCCGATATGCAGTTCTTTTTTCGGTTCTCCATCGCCGATTTTGAGATTGTAGGCTAATGTTTTGTAACCGATACGCTGGAATTTAACCGCGCTTGTTTCCGGCTGCACTTGATAGTAATCCGGGATGGTTTCTCCCCTAGCGAGGGACAATCCCAAACCGCTGGTGGCTTGGATTTCCCACTGTACACCCGCCTTTGTTTTCACCTCGCCTGCGGCGATGGCTTCTTGAAGTGGCTGCACCAAAACTGCGGGATTGATTTGCTGTACCCGCAGGCCGCACCGCTGCCAGTAAAATAGACTTCGGGCTCTGAACATTTCTGCCCAAGCTCGTTTGAGTCCGGCCCCAATGGCTTCGGGTTCTGCCCGTACTGCCTGAGATTCCAGAATGCCGACTGTTTTCGGGTTCCAGGAAGTCAGGGAAGGGCGAAAAATTAAGGCTGTGGAGTTTAAGTTTGACTTTGAGTTGAGTTGACTAACAGCAGACTCTAGGGTGGAGAGCAGTGAATCTGGCAGTTTGCCGGCGAGGATTTGGTGGCGGATGCTGCGGGCGATCGATTGCAGTTGTCTGGGTTCATCGACATTCAAGTGCAAGGAAGAGTGTGGCCAGTCAGCAAACAGCGGTTCTAGGCACTCGATCGACTCTAAAAACTGCCAGAATGTTGTAGCTGGCACGACAAAACCCGGTACAACGGGATGATTTTTCTGGAGCAAACAGCTCAAGTAAAATGCTTTTTCTCCCACTGCATCTCGGTCTGAAGGTTGAATTTTGTCTAACCAGTAGAGGTTTTTCACGCTACGAGCCTGTCCGTGGAAACAAATTGAATTTGATAGTTTTTCCCATTAATCACTTACCACAATTTTAGGATGAAAAAGCGACAATGGACGGGATTAGTCAAATCTTTTCTCAATCTATTTCTTAAGTCTAACTGTCCTCTTTGTCAGCGACCGGCCGCCGGAGAGTTTTGTCCGTACTGTCACAAGCAACTTCAGCGATGTCAGTTAAGCGATCCGGGTCGATTTTGGGATTCAGAGCAGCGTGTTTTTGTGTGGGGTGAGTACGGCGGGGCTCTTAAACGGGCGATCGCAGCTTTGAAATATGACGGCAATCCGCAATTAGCCAAACCTCTAGGCGGCTGGCTGGCAGAATCTTGGCTGAGTTTTCCCGAATTAGCTATAGACAATCTAACAGTTGTACCGATTCCCATGCACAAAGAAAAGGTCAAGGAGCGCGGTTTTAACCAAGCGGAACTTTTGGCTGAAAGTTTTTGTGAGCTGACTGGTTTGCCTTTGCAGCGGCACGGTTTGGAGCGGGTGAAAAATACTCAGGCTTTATTCGCTCTGACGCCACAGCAGCGGCAAGCGGAAATGAAAAATGCTTTAAGTTTGGGCAAAGATTTTCGTCGCCGGCTCCCGCGCGATCGAGTGCTGTTAGTTGATGATATTTACACTAGCGGTACTACGGTTAAGTCGGCAATTAAAATATTGAAACTGTCGGGAATTTCGGTTTATGGAACTGTGGCACTTGCAACTCCGAATAAGAGCGATCGGTAAGCTGTGACTGGCTTTAATTTTAAACAGGTTTGTAGTGAGGAAATGATATTTATCAGGATTTCCTAAGAAAAAAAATTTGGAAAAACGAACCGCGAAGACGCGAAGTCCGCGAAGGAAGAGAAAGAAGAGAGAGAGTGTTTAGGCCGAAAGCGGGAATTGGTTGCTGATGTTCCACCGGCTGCCGTCGTGAAGCAGTAAAGTTAATGCCGAAGCGGTAAACTCAAAGTGGAGCGATCGCCCGGAGAATTCCAGCCAAGCCGTTTGAAAATTATCCTTAGTTAAATCGCGAAAGGCTACTGTCATGTGCGGTACAAATGGGCGAGTCTGAGAAACTCGATCGACTATTCCCAAAGTTGCCTCGATATAACTCATCAAATCTTTGTGAATCTCCAGCAATTCGGGTGATTTGACAACATCAGCGTAAATGACACGGGGGGCAAAAGCAGCAAAACCGGATAGAGTAACGGGAATTGAGAGTCGGTTTGCAGAAAACTGGTTCAAACTTTCCTCTAGTTTGGGAACACTCTCCGCTAAGCATTCAAAAGGAGGTTGCAGCGTGATGTGCGGCGGCGAATTCAAAGCACCGCGGCTGTTGTAGTGTTCCGCAAAATATAGTTTAATCTCAGTAATGTGCTGTTCAATATCGGGAGGTGGCACTAAGGCAATAAAAAATCGCTGTTTTGACTGGTTCATGGGATAACATCGCAGTTAAGAAAGGATGGTGGAAAATGGAATATAGAGCATTTGCCCTAGATCCCATTGCTGATCACCCATTCTCAATCTAAAATATAAAATCTAAAATCCCAAATAAAAATGCCTTGGTTTGTCAAAATTGAGCAAGGAATTGTCGAAAAGCCTGTCTTTGACCAATACGTGCCAGCTCACAGAGCTTATGTCCGAGAGTTGATTTCTAAAGGACACCGAGCGAAAACTGGCTACTGGGGGCGGCGGGGCGGCGGTATGTTGCTGTTTGAGGCTGGTTCGATGGATGAGGCGAAGGCGATCGTCGCTGAAGACCCGCTGGTGAAGAATGGTTGCGTTATTTATGAAATTTATCACTGGTGTGTGGTTGAAGAATAAATAACTGTGTTATACTCATAAATGAACTGGACCCACGCGATTCCAACGCCCAAATCTTGTCAGGACCGGAAGGTAGCAGCAACACGGGATGCTTGTAATAGGCGTGGTCTCCGGTTCACCCAGTTTTATGAGGTGTAGCTCCTATGCCTGGTTTCGGAGATATTTTACAAAAAGCAGTTTACCTTGGTGTCGGGCTCGCTTCCTATGCGGGTGAAAAAGCTGGCAGCAAGTTAACTGAATTACGCACTGAAGCCCAAAAGCTGGCAGACGAATTAGTCAAGCGTGGCGAGATGTCCACGGAAGAAGCTCGCCGCTTTGTTGATGATATGGTGCAACAGGCTCAGCAGCAGCCTCCCGTAGAATCGGCTGGGAACGAAAAACCCGCTGAACCTCGGCGGATTGAGATTATTTCTGAGGAAGAAGATGTCTCGGCAAAAGATGTTAAAGAGACAGGCGGCGTAGACAAGCTCCGCGAACAGGTGCAGAATTTACAAGAGGAATTGCGGCGGCTGAAGCGAGATTAAACTCAAAAAAGCTCGCTCAGCAAAGCATGAAGGGAACTCAGGATAATACTCTTGAGTTCCCTTTTTGAATATCTCCCCTGTCAGATGTGGACGGATATCAGGCAATAGGTAATAGAATTGAAAGTAGGTGCAAGCACTTCACTTGAGGCTGGCTGCACTTGTCCGTAAAATATTTTGTAATAGCAAGCTGTCAAATTCATGGAAGATTGGTCTAAAGATTTTTTCGGAGTAATGGAAAATGCTGTTTCTGAAGTAGAGCATTTTTTCAGCGAAATGGGCGAAGAGTTTGTCGAAATGCTGGACGTTTTGGCAAAAATGTCGGAAGAGTTTACAGAAGAAGTACAAAATAATCTGATTAACGACATTGACGGTTATTTCAATGAATTTGACGGTTTATTTAATGAATTTATCGAACCGATAATTGAAATTTGCCGCGACTTCGACCCGGAGTTTGATGAGATAGATTTGTCGATGGTGACTTATGTAGACCCTTCGCCGACGCAGCAGCCGGCTTGTCGTGGTTGTCGCAACTATCACGGTCAAGTTTATGGGGGAAATTTGTTGGTTTGTGCGATGCACCCTACTGGTGTGGAATCGGAGAGTTGTGCGGATTGGGAAACAGACGGCGATGCAGATTTTTAATGGCGGAGTTGATTTGTTGAGGGGTTAATGGCTTATGGTAACGTCAATTCAGTCTCCGTCAAAGATTTCTCTGGAAGAGTTTCTGCTATTGCCACAGACTAAGCCGGCTAGCGAGTATGTTGATGGTCAAATTTATCAAAAAGATATGCCACAAGGAAAACACAGCACGTTACAAATCAAATTTTCATCCGCTATTAATCAAGTTGGCCAACCGCAAAAGTTAGCTTTTGCTTTTCCTGAATTGCGCTGTACTTTTGGGGGATGTGCTGTTGTTCCAGATTTAGCAGTATTTGAGTGGTGGCGCATTCCTCTGAATTCTCAGGAAGAAATTGAAAATAGGTTTGAAATTGCTCCGGATTGGATAATTGAGGTTTTATCGCCGGAGCAAAGTTCAACTCGCGTGATTAAGAAGATTCTGTTTTGCCTGAAGAATCATACTAAATTAGGTTGGCTGATTGACCCGGAAGAAGAATGGGTAATTGTTTTTAAACCGCAGCAGGAACCTGAGATTAAAGAGAATGAAGATATTTTACCTGTGCTCGATGTGCTGTCGGATTTGCAACTGTCGGCGGATGATTTGTTTGGGCTGTTAAGTTTTAATTAGAAATGAGTTACAGTTGAGTCAGGGTAATTTTGCATCTAACGACATTGAAAGGTGAATCGCTCAACGGCTAATAATTCGCAATTTGGGTTTCCGAAAATGCCGCCCTCGCTGCAATTACGACAGTATCAGCGAGTGGCGGTTGCTAATTGGTTTGCGAATCAGGGACGCGGTACGCTGAAGATGGCGACGGGTAGCGGCAAGACGATTACTGCACTGGCGATCGCCACTGAATTATACAATAAAATTAACCTGCAAGTCCTGCTGGTAATTTGCCCTTACTGTCACCTGGTGAATCAGTGGGCGCGCGAATCGGAGAAATTTGGTTTAAAACCTATTTTGGCTTTTGATAGCGCCCGCAGTTGGCAGAATAAGCTGGCTGGGGGTTTGTATGAAGTGCGAGCGGGCGATCGAGCATTTCTCACAATCATCACTACTAATGCTACCTTAATGGGAGATAGTTTGCGATCGCAACTGCGCTATTTCCCAGAAAAAACCCTGATTATTGGAGACGAAGTTCACAACTTAGGCGCGCCCCGTTTAGGACAAAGTTTGCCGCGCAATATTGGACTGCGACTCGCCCTTTCCGCCACACCAGAAAGGCATTTCGACGAAGAGGGAACCGAAGCTATTTTAGATTATTTCGGCCCAGTGTTGCAGCCGGAACTCACCTTAGCTGACGCCATCCGCCAAAAAGCATTAGTACATTATTTATACTATCCAATTTTAGTAGAATTGACAGAAGCCGAAACCCGCAAGTATTCCCGCTTAACTCAAAAGATTGGCTGGGCGCTTTGGGGCGATGAAAAAGTAGAAGAAAACGATGCTTTAACGACTCTATTAATGCAGCGAGCCCGGTTGATTGGAGCGGCTGCTAATAAATTAGTAGCTTTGCGAGAATTAATGATTCACCGTCTCGACACAAGCCATACTTTATTTTACTGTGGCGACGGTGCGATTGAAGGAGGTGCGCGCCGAAATAACAACCGCCAACTAACAGAAACCGCGAAGTTATTGGGTTCAGAATTAGGCTACCGAGTTAACACTTATACGGCGGCCACTCCTTTAGCAGAAAGAGAACGATTACGTCAGCAATTTGAGAGTGGAGAATTGCAAGGTTTGGTAGCGATTCGGTGTTTGGATGAAGGCGTGGATATTCCTGCAATTCGCAATGCTGTAATTTTAGCAAGCAGCAGCAATCCGCGCCAGTTTATTCAGCGCCGGGGACGGATTTTGCGGCCGCATCCGGGGAAGGAAAGAGCAACTTTATTTGACATGATAGTTTTGCCTCCAGATTTGGGCAGAGAAACCTTAGAAGTCGAGCGCAATTTGCTGCGAAAAGAGTTGAAGCGGTTCTTGGAATTTGCCGATTTAGCCGACAATGCTGGGGAAGCTAGGGTGAAATTGTTGCAAATTCAGAGGCGTTACGGGCTATTAGACATTTGACATTTATTAAGGTTCGGTTTATGTTTGAGAATAGAGAATTATTTGATCGCAGTTTTAGTTGCTACTTTTAATATTTGCAAAAAAAATATGACGGAAAATCTGAATGAAAATTTGATTATGGCATTTAGATATGAAGATAGTGCGATCGCAGCCTTACCGACAAGCATTTTAGCAGAAAAGCGTTCTTCTTATCAAACTCATCAGGAATTCAGCGACGTACAGGAACCAATTACTAGCGCGCCGCCAGAAGTTCGACAAATTATCGAGCGGGTATTGGAACTTGAAAAAGATAAACTCTACATGAGGGCTCCCCGCTATATTAGCGATGACATTTTGAAAATTATTAAGGAAGCAATTGTATGAAGTTAATTTCAATTACTCTGTGCAATTTTAGGCAGTTTCACGGCAAAACTCCCGAAATTAAGCTTGCTTGGGGCGAGCAAAATATTACGGTAATTCACGGTAATAACGGTGCTGGAAAAACAGCTTTGATGAATGCCTTTACGTGGGGACTTTACGGAAAACTTAGCGCGGCTGTTGCTGCGGAAGAACAATTAGTCAATAAACGCGCTATTGCGGAAGCAAAACCGGGTAAAAGAGTAGATTGTTGGGTGGAAATCGTGTTTGAACACGACAGCAAGCGCTACAAAACAAAGCGTAGTTGCCGCGCTTATAAAAGTGAAAATACTGTAGAACACATCAAAAACGAATTGTCGATGCAGGTAGTGAGGGATGACGGTCGCTGTGTGCTGCCACCGCAGCATCCAGATGATATTATCGGACGGATTTTGCCGGAAAGTTTGCATCAATATTTCTTTTTTGATGGGGAGCGAATCGAGCAAATTGTTCGGCACGATAAGAAAGCCGAAATTGCTGAAGCTACTAAGGAATTGCTGGGAGTAGAGGTATTGAATCGCTCGATCCGACATTTGGGAGATGCCAAAAAGTCACTAGAAACAGATTTAAGAATGATGGGCGGTTCCGAAATCAAGAAACTTTTAAAAGATAAGCAAAAATCTCAGGAAGAGGTTGAACAACTTTTACAAAAACAAGTGGAAATTGAGCAGGAGTTGACTCATCAAGGTGAGGTCAAAAAAGCAGTTAACGGTGATTTGCTGGAAATCAGCGGTGCTGCTGAGTGGCAACAGTTGCGAGAGGAATTGTCCAAGCAGCGGAGTTTATTTAAGCAACAAATTGTTCTGGCTTCAGATGCGATGAAACGAGCAATTTCTATGCGCGGTTACGCGGTATTTTTGTCGGATGCGGCGGCTGAATTTAAAGTGATTGTCGGTGGTTTACGGGAGAAAGGCGAGTTGCTTTCGGGGATTCAACGGCCGTTTTTGGAAGAGTTATTAGCGCAGCAGCGGTGTATCTGCGGTGCGGGATTAGTGGAGGGTTCTGAAGCTTGCGAAAATGTTAGCGGTTGGATGGATAAAGCGGGTGTTGGCGATGTGGAAGAAAATACTATTCGGATTAGCGATCGGGTAAATGAATTTGATAGGCAAGTGGCAGATTTTTGGGAGGAGATTGATCGGCAGCAAGGCAACATCAGCCGCGACAGAACCGAACTTTCTAAGGTGGAAACGCAGTTAGACGATATTCACAACAAGTTGCGAAATTTTCCTGACGGCGATGTCAGCCGCTTGCAAAAGCGCTTGGATGAAATTGAGGCAAAAATTGGCGATTTGCACCGGGAAACAGGCTCTAACCAGCAGCAGATTGAGAGTTTGAATGTGCAGGTGTCGGCTTTGGACAAGCAAATCGATAAGCAGCAACTGAATGAGCAAAGGCAAGTATTAGCCCAGCGCCGGATTGCTGCGACTCAGGATGCGATCGATCGCCTAACTGAAGTGCGCTCGCGCTTAGAAAAACAGTTTTGTTCTCAGTTGGAAAAACGGGTGCAAGATATTTTTAGTCAAATTTCTTTTACTCCTTACATCCCCAAGTTGAGCGATAAATACGAACTGACGCTAGTAGAAAATACGTCGGGTAGAGAATCTTTGGTTGCCGCTTCTACAGGAGAAAATCAAATTCTCAGTTTATCGTTTATCGGCGGAATTATTGAGGGCGTGCGTGAGTGGAGTCAAAAGAATACTTTGATGGGCCCGGATAGCAGTACATTTCCAATTGTGATGGATTCTCCCTTTGGGAGTTTGGACGAGATTTATCGCAAGCAAATCGCGAATAAGCTGCCGAAGTTGGCGAATCAATTGGTAGTTTTGGTAACTAAAACTCAGTGGCGCGGAGAAGTTGCTCAAGAGATGGAAAGTTGCACGGGCCGGGAATACGTGCTGGTGTACAATTCTCCCAAAGCTGATTGTGAAGAAGATGCGATCGAACTGGGCGGGACGCGCTATCCTTTAGTTAAGCGCAGTCCCAATGAATTTGAATATACAGAAATTGTAGAGGTGGATTATGGCTTCTAATTCGGCAATTACGCAGGCTTTGGAAACGGATATTTGGGTGAAGGCGACGTGGGAAGAGTTTCTAAATTTTGCTGAGGATTCAGCATGGGAAAAGGGCAAATTTTATTACTATCAAGAACACATGAGGGTAGAAATGTCACCAGTAGGGCCATTGCACGCGCGTCATAATTCAATCATCCCGTATGTAGTTATTCTGTTTGCTACATTGAGAAATATCCGAGTAGTTCAATTTGCTAATGCCAGTTTTAGGAAAGCAGGTATTCGCGAGTTTCAACCTGATTTAGCTTACTACATCGGTTCCGATTTGAGAGTTCCTCCTAATGACAGTAATTCACCTGTTGATTTGGATGAATACGATCCGCCTAATTTGGTAATAGAAATTGGTGCATCTTCTTTTAACGATGATTTAGGCAGTAAGCGGTTGCTTTACGAAAATGCAGGAATTAGTGAATATTGGGTGGAACGTGCAAACACGCGGGAGGTTTTTGCGTTTGCGATTAATGGCGGAGGTAGCGGGAGAATTCAAGAGTCGCGGGTTTTACCGGGGCTGGAAATCCGGTTAGTTGAGGAAGCTTTGAACCGGAGTCAAACCCAAGATGATGGGGAAATTAATCGCTGGTTGATTCAAACTTTTAGTCAAGGTTGAAAGGAGTTTGACGTGGAAAAAGAGTATCATAAGTTGGTGCGCGATCGCATTCCTGAAATTATTCGCCAAAGCGGGAATGAATGCGAGTTTGTAATTTTGTCGGACGCAGAATACCGTCAAGCTTTGATGCAGAAATTGATTGAAGAAGCGGGGGAAGCGGCGGAGGCTGACGAGGAAGATTTGGTGGCGGAATTGGCGGATTTGTATGAGGTAATAGATGCGGTGATGGCGAGTTTTGGCATTTCGGGCGATCGACTTTTGGCGGAACAAATGAAGCGGCGGGAAGCAAGAGGAGGTTTTGCACAAAAAATTATGTTGTTGCGGACAAAAAGTAGAAAATAACTAATACCTGTAGGAACGGGTTTAGCGCGCCCTACAATATATCCCACCCGCACTTTATAAAAATTGCCAAGTTTGCGGATATAATTAGATTATTTACAGATGTATTTTTGTCAAAATTGAGATAGTAGTTTGCAATGGTTGCTAACAAAATTAGAATTGCTAAAGATAAAGCGGAGTTAGTCAAATCATTAACTTTATCGGATAACAACACTGGCCCTTTCCAGACTTACGCCGATGTCATCGCTTTCGCCGCATCCTTGGGAAAGCAGCGGAAAAAACGATCGCCTTTGGGGGAAATTTCTAAACGAGAACCGGGTGCGATAGATGTTGATATTTTTGTATCCAGGGGTTACGATATGGCGATTAAGTTAATTGCGATCGCCGAAACCAAAAATCCTCAAATTCTCTCCCATCTCGACGAACAATTGGAAGCAGAACGCTTGCAAATTTTTGAAGAATATGCTAATGGTGGACTGGAAATTTTGCGAGAAGAGTTGCGGGGTGCGGCGGATTATACCGATCGCCTGTTGTTGGTTTTGATTTCAGAAAGAGACAACCAACATCGGTCAAATGAAGAATTCGATTTAAGCAAGTTCTTATTTTAATAGGTTCCCAATGAAGTATGTACTAGCAGAGATCATAAAGAAAGGACTCAAGGAATCGGCAAAAATTTTCGCTTACAGCTACTCAGGATTCATTATCTGCTATTTCATTCTTAAATTAATTTTTTGGGATCGACTGTGGATTATTGCCTTAATTAGCACTTTTAGCCCCTTAATTTTATTCCCAATTTTCTTGCTTCCGATCATCGGAGTGTCAATTATCAAAAAAAGATGGTTCACTATTATTTCGGCGATCGCCTGCATTCTCCTAATAAGTTGGCTGCACCTTAAATACTTTAGCCCAAAACCAATAAACATCACAAATTCGCAGCCCAGCATCAAAGTTTTATCTCATAACCTCAGTTGGTATAAAACTCAGTCACCAACTTTAGTTAAACTGATTCAGCAGCAACAACCAGATATTATATTTTTACAAGAAATAGTTCTGAAACATAGCGAAAGAGCTTTCACCTGGTTAAAAGCAGACTACCCCTATCAAATTGGAACTCACCCTGTAGGAATTCTCAGTAAATATCCAATTGTATCCAGCGAAATACTGCACTTAGCTGGCCATCCAGAAACACAGCAGCGGGCAATTATTAAATTTAACGAACAAGAAGTAGTGATTTATAATATGCAAGCTACCGGGCCGTGGTTGAAGATATCTAAAAAATTGGGTTTTATCAAAATTCCAGTTTACAAATATGACAAACGATCGCCTGAAATTCAAGACTTAGTGCAGCGAGTTGAGCGAGAAACTCTGCCAGTAATTGTCGCGGGCGATTTTAATATGACCGACGAAACTTAAGACTATGACAGGGTGCAGAAAGTCATGCAAGATTCTTTCCGAAAATCTGGATTTGGGTTTGGTTTTACCTGGCCTCACGGTTGGGAACTTAAATTCTTGGTAAAAAGGTCGAATTGGAGATTAAATTATCCGGTTTTCCGGATTGATTATATTTGGTATTCAAAGCATTGGGGTGCTAAATCGAGTTCGGTTTTAAAGGCAACAGAGTCCGATCATTTGCCTGTAGGAGCCGAACTTATTTTGTTAAAGGAAGCCAGATTGTGAGACGTTTTTTAGTCAATACCAGTCTGCGATTGCGAGTTCTGAAACTCTAGAAAATTCGTTGACATTGTGGGTGACGAGAGTCGCTTGGAGGGCTACGGCTGTCCCTGCAATCAAAACATCCATCGGGCCGATGGGAGTACCTTGTTGCTCCAACTGGGCGCGAATTGTAGCAGCCGCAAGAGCAGCATCGCGATCGAAAGGAATAACGTTAACTCTGCTCAAAAATTGCTGAAGTTGTTGGGTACGTTTTGCCGGCGAATTGGATTTAGCAATGCCGACTTGCAACTCAAAAAGGACGATCGTAGAAACGACTATTTCCTGGGGAGAAACATTAGCAAGGTTTTGAGCAACTTGTCCTTGACCTTTGAAATAGTAGATCAAAGTGTTGGTATCCAAAACGTACATTTACAGACTCTCCCGCAGGATGTCTTGTCCGGATTCAGCACGAATATCTTCCAGGGATGGAAAATCTTTTGCCCAAGTTCCAGCAAGGGAAAAAACAAGTTCAGTCCAAGGAATCGCAGAGTCTAGGGTGTCTGTTGGTTGGTTTGCGCTCAGGTGCTTGGCACAAACGAATTCAGCGAAAGTGAGAATTTCGCTGGCTTGGTCTTTGGGAAGGGTTTTGACGATTGCGTAAATCTGTTCAGCGATGGTCATAATCTGGTTCTAGGTAAGGTGCAGATTCAATTATACAAAACCCATTTGCTCCCTGCTTTATCAGTCTTCGTCGCTGTGGACTTTGCCCAAGAAAAACTTAGCTCAGCACAGGCGGCAATCCTACCTCTTGCGGCTGCACAAATCGGCCGTTAAAACTAATAGCTTTATCCTCAAAAGTCCTCGCTTCCGCTACCGCTTGCCGCAAATGAGCTCGCTCCATATCGTCCTGAATTCCCCCCACCAAATATACAATTAACTTCGTCGCTAAATCCTTTCCAGAAACTAGCATTCGCTTTTTGTTCGGATCGTACAAAATCCCGTACCACGCAGACTCAGGATTGTCCATGTGGCTAAATCCTTCATCGACATCGTACCTGCGGAGTTTGTCGAAAATAAATTTCAGGGAAAGTTTCTTTCTAAATACTAGAATTCCCAAAGCATTAGCTAAAGCAACTTGACCGACTGGACGGAACAAAATATTTCCCTCGCCCCCTGGCTTTTCAAAACTAAATCGGCGCAATTCGGCCGTTTCTTCGCCGCTTTCAATTCTTTGATAGCTGGGCAAAGTTGCTAAATGATCGAACAATTTTTTAAACTCTTCAATTCCCTCTTTGAGTTCTTCATCTTCGGGACGCATGGGGATTAAACCTTTTCGTTCCGGCTTCCAATGAGGGAATTTGTATTCTAAATACCGTTCGGACATATCTTGCAGCGCTTGCAATGTGGTTAAGACCGTTGATTTTGCTGCGACTGTGGCGCTGTCCCAATTGACGCGGGGGTTTCTGTCATCTTGCTCTTTTAATAAGGGATGGGTGACGGCAATTTTTCGGGCTGCGATCGCAAATCCGTTATCCTCGTTCAATAATGCTAGCTGGCCCTGACTCAGCGTTACGGCCATTAGGTTAACGTGCACAAAGATCGATCGCACGCGCCGTTGTGCTTGCTGTCGCGTTTCCCCCGCTACCGCCGCCGGGATAAACTCAATTCCGATTTTTTCGTGAGCTAATTTATACACTGTTTCGGGGTCTATTTGATACTCTTCTGCTAAATCTTCCAGAGTAATTGCAGCGCCGACAGGTTTTTTATTTTTGTTGTATCTTTGCAGGATTCCGGTTTTAATTAAACTCATTAAACCTTGAACTCCCATCAGCCGATGCTGGCCGTCTAAAGCAAAAATTGAGACTTTTTGAGAGACATTCAAAAGCCCTAAGTTCTCGTTTTTATCAAAGGATGTAAATTCAGTCGCGGATTTGGTTGCTACGCCATTTTTATCCCATTCCTCGGCTAGAGGATTATCTACCCACGGGGGACTGACGACTACTAAAACTGCGGGGAATTTGTGCGATTTTCTGGCGGCTAAATATTGAGTGAGGGCGGCTTGGCGCGACCAATCTAAGGGACGCTGGATAATTTCGTCAATGGTTTCGTCGTCGCGGACGATGTTGTTGGTTTGGAGGTCGAATTTTTGGCGGAAAAGCGGCATCTGGGAGGCGAAACGGACGCGAGAGTCTAACCATTCTAGGGTGACTGAACCGATGTATGCTTCGCTGTTTCCCATCTGGGTTTTTTGTACGAAAATGCGATCGTCCTTTCCTAAATAATTATCTAATAAAAGTGCGATTTCCTGTCTGTCGCTATTTTCTTTTTCTAAAATTTTTATAGCGAGGTCATCCGCTGGGTTGGTGTTCATCGGCGGTTTTTATATAATTAGGCTATTTTTTCAAAAAATATCATATATTAAACTTTATGTCAACACTTGTTTTTAAAAAAACCTTGTGAAATACTTAAGTTATGCCCGAATAGCCCACCCTGATACCATAAAACTTGCAAAAAGTCAATAGCTATTAAGGCCCAATGCCCAATACCCCATGCCCAATGCCCCATGCCCAATGCCCCATGCCCAATGCCCCATTCTAAAATATGTCTACTCCTTCCTTTGAATACATTTTGCCGGTAATTCGGGGCATTCAAGCGGGCCGCGAATATTACGTGTCGATGTGTCCCGTGCGTTTTTTGCCGAAATTGTTTCCCTTTGAATCTGAAGATTTGCCGCCGTCTATGCGGGCGAAACGCGCCCTTAACAAAGCTAGGATTCCCGAAATTGCTGATTATTTTGTTAAGAATCCTACAAATTATACTTGTGGGGCAATTGCTGCTTCGATTGATGCGGATATTACTTTTGAAGCAGTGGGAAATGAGGCAGAAGAACGGAAAATTGGTCGCTTGCGAGTGCCGATGGATGCTAAGTTTACTATCAATGACGGACAGCATCGACGGGCGGCTTTTGAGATGGCTTTGAGGGAAAATCCGCAGTTGGGATATGAGACGGTGGCGCTGATTTTGTTTCTCGATATTGGGTTGGAAAAATCGCAGCAGATGTTTGCTGATTTGAACGGTTTTCAAGTTCCTTTGGAGGCGTCACTCAGTCTACTTTACAACCACCGGGACGATCGCGCTTTTGTGGTGAAGGCGGTTGTTAAGCAGGTTGAGGTTTTCCGGTGTTTGACTGAGATGGAGAGGGGGAGTTTGAACGGGCGATCGCACAAATTGTTTACGCTGAGTGCGATCGATCGTGCTATCATGGCTTTGCTGTCTAATATTCACGGCAGCGAACAGGCAAAACCCTCTGGTTCTCGCACCAAAAAAGAACAGAAAGAGGAAGAACTTGCTCAAAAAATACAACTGGCGGTTAGTTATTGGAATGCGGTTAGCAGTTTTATTCCAGATTGGCAATTAGTTCTGCACAAGCAAGTTGCGGCGGGGGAAATGCGCCGGGATTGCGTACACTGTCACAGTGTTGTGCTTGAGTGTTTGGGGGAAGTTGGGGCGGCTTTGCTGTCGGTTTTTCCTGAGAGTTGGGAGGAACGTTTGAGCCTTTTGCAGCAGGTTGATTGGTCGATTTCTAATCCTGATTGGGAGAATGGGATTTTGTTGAAAGGGGGGATTTCGCGATCGAGGGCGAGTGTTAGTTGGATGACTGATTATTTGAAAAAGCGGTTGGGTTTGGAAACCGCAGATGCAGCACAGGCGGGACGCCCGTGCCACCTGCGTTTGTAATTGCAGCGCCCAAATGCCGCCAAAAACTAGGCTAATTAAAATAGCGTCTGAATGGTTCTGCAAGAATGCCCAATATTTGGTCTAGCTGAGTAATAAAATATTCAGTCAAATCAATTTTTAACAACTGATTTTCTAGAATTAGGAATTTCCAGTTTGTACCCGTTGAAACTGCTCCATAAATTGCGGATTGTTCTTGCCCTTTGCGCGCATTAAATATTTGAGCGGCTGCCATCTGAGCCGCACACTGTCCCAATCCTATTCTAATATCGTTGTCTTTTGCTTCCACTAATGTCAAGACTGGGGCAGTCACCAATGATTGATTGCTCGATGCGCTGAGGAGAAAGTCACAAGCCCCGGTTAATCCTTTGCTCTCTTCTACGTTAAATGTGTTGCCGGAAAAGTAGCCGATTTTGTTATTAAAAGTGCGCCGTATTTCGAGTAGAATGGGAGTGAGGATTAATTCTGATCGAGCTTTTTCGGTGCTGATACTTGAGGCTAATTCTAAAGCTTCGTCTAGAGTTTGTGTGAGGCGTTCTGAAGGTGCGAGGGGGGTAATTTGGCTGAATAAGTGGGGAATGTCTTCAACGGTTAGATCCAGGGTTGAGACGGCTTGGTCGAGGGTTTTGAAGTCGCTGTAGGACATATTTGATTTGCGGTGGGAGATAGGATTTTTTGCACGGCAGATGCACGCGGACAGTGATATAATTATCTCCTGTCTAGGCTATAAAATTACTTTTTAGTCTGTTGACACTGCTTAAATTGTCTAGTTTCTGCATTATGGTTTTGCCTTGTGGCGCTTAACCCTCTGTTGACAATAGTGTAAAATTTCAGGTCGGATTGTATTTAATCCTAGCGGGAGGAGAAAATGACTACAGGAGAAAACTCCGAAAATAAAAATCTAGCGTATTATCGACAACGTTTTGCAGCCCTTAATGTCAGTAATACACGCCAACGTGGTCAAGCTAATCATAAGCCCATATTACTATTATCAATCATCGATCTAATTGCTCAAGGAATAATTAGGGAGAATCGAATTTATGTTTCAGACGACTTAATTAAAACCTTTAATAAATATTGGGATATCTTAGGTTCGGAATCTCACAATCGTGGTTTGCACTATCCATTTTGGCATTTGGAAGGCGATGGTTTCTGGCATAAAACATTAAAGTCGGGATTTAATGGTTCAAAGCCTAAGACCACTAACAAGCTAAGAGAAGCTGTAGAATACGGTAGTTGGGATAATGAATTATTCAGTTTACTTCAAGACCAAAATTCGAGATCGGAATTAATAGATACACTGATTGCGACATGGTTTTCATTAAATAGGGAGGATATTGGAGATATTTTGCAAGTTAATCAAGACTTTGAAAAAGTTACTCAGACAGAAAGAGAACTATCAGACTCAGCAGTAATTACTGACGCAGAACCGAAATTTTATTTAACCAAATCTGCTGTTAGAAATGCTTTTTTCAGGAAAGCAGTAGTACATACATATGATTACAAGTGTGCATTTTGTCGATTGAAAGTCATCAGGAATCTCACTCAAACTATTGTAGATGGCTCACATATTAAGCCGTTTTCAAAGTTTTATGATAATCAAATTAATAATGGGATATCATTGTGTAAAAATCATCATTGGGCTTTTGACCAGGGTTGGTTTGCTATAGATGATAATTACAGAATTATCGTCGCTGATGACTTAGAAGAGGAATCCCCCAATGCCAGATGTATGAAAGATTTTCATAGTGAAACTATTCTCCTGCCAACTTCAGACCAAGATTTACCAAGACTTGAATCGCTAGAATGGCATCGGCTGAATGTATTTAGAGCTTAATGAAGTAACTGAGGTTGAAGACATGACAGAAACAATGCAAATACCACTCTTTCCACCCCGTAGTGTTAGTGAGTTAGTGGCAGAAATCGAAAAATTAAGTAAAGAAATTAAAGAGTTATATTGTTTAGATGATATACCTTGGGTTTTAGGATATTCCGGCGGAAAAGACAGCACTACGGTAGTGCAGCTTATCTGGTATGCGATAGCAGAATTACCACCTGAAAAAAGAACGAAAAAAATCTATGTAATCACCACAGATACACTTGTAGAGAACCCTATAGTTTCTATTTGGGTACGTCAGTCATTAAAACAGATGAAGTCTGCTGCTATAGAGCAACAGCTACCAATAGAACCTTATATGCTTTATCCAGATGTCAAAGATACTTTCTGGGTAAACTTGATGGGAAAAGGCTACCCAGCACCGAGACATGGATTTCGCTGGTGTACTGAACGCCTGAAAATCCTTCCTTCTAATCGGTTTGTTCGTGATATGGTGAGAATCAATGGAGAAGTGATTCTGATATTGGGTACTCGCAAAGCTGAAAGCATTAAACGCGCGGTTTCAATGGAGAAACATGAAATAGGTCGCATGAGTGACCGTCTAAATAATAATTCTAGTTCCATTAAATCTCTGCTTTATCAGAGTCCTAGTCTGCCTAATTCCCTAATTTATAGTCCGATAGAAGATTGGCGAACTGATGAAGTCTGGATTTATCTAAATCAGTGGGCTAATCCTTGGGAAAATAGCAACAAAGATTTATTTACCATGTATCGAGGTGCAACAGCCGACAATGAATGTCCTCTAGTTGTCGATACTTCTACCCCTAGCTGCGGCAGTTCTCGCTTTGGCTGCTGGGTTTGCACAATGGTAAGCCAAGATAAATCTATGGAGGCAATGATTCAAAACGATGAGGAAAAAGAATGGATGCAACCTCTCCTCGATATTCGCAACGAATTAGACATTAAAAACGATCGCCCAAAAAGAGACTTCCGCCGCATCTACGGTAGAGTAGAACTGTTTGAACGCAACATGGGCGACGACACAACCTCCGTCGAACCCATCCCAGGGCCCTACACCAAATTCTGGCGAGAACACTGGCTGAGACGAGTCTTGGAAGCACAAACCCACATCCGCAAAACCGCACCCCTAGAAATGCGCGACATCACCTTAATTACCCCAGAAGAACTTAGCGAAATCCGCCGCATTTGGCTGGAAGAAAAGCATGAATTTGACGACTCTTTGCCCCGGATTTACGAAGAAGTTACGGGCGAACCTTTTGAAGATTCGCGTCCCGCCGCTGAAAGAAAACTCCTCGGTAGCGATGAATGGACTGTGATCGAAGACATTTGCAGCGAGGACAAAATGCACCTCGAATTGATGGCAAAACTCCTTGATACAGAACGCCAATACTACACGAAGCCCCGCCGTACAGGCATTTACGGCGATTTGGACAAATGCTTTGAAACCAGTTCGCGATCGAAGGAAGAAGCGATTGGCAACGCCCACTATCAACGCAATTTAAAAAAAGCGGTGGAAGATATTAAAGCAAATCCGGCCGAAAACATTCAGCAATTCAAAGATGCGATCGCCCAAACGAACAGTTCCGCCAAAAACGATACGGTTGATATTGCCAAACTTAAAGAAGAACTCGAAAGCAACAGCAATCAAAGCAGACAGCTATCTTGGGCGGATATTAAATTTTCACCGCCAAATTCAGGAGAGGAAAATAGCAAAGATTAGCGCGCGCTAGCCTGCGGTTAAACCCAAACTTGTTGACAGCCACCCCGCCGAGCGATCGCATATAATGGTTTTTCAACTAACCGCAGCATTAACAAACCACCATCGTTTAAATTACACAATTTTTACGACCATGCTTGACCCTAATATTCCCCATCAGGATCTTACATACAGCATCATCGGCTGTGCAATGAGAGTACACCGGAGGACACAAAAAGGTTTAAGAGAAAAACATTACCAAAGAGCATTTGATGCAGAAATGCTGAAATCCAGTATTACAACAGAAATGGAATATCCCAGACAAATTTATGACGGTCAAGTTTGGATGGGAATTCTCTATCTAGACCATTGGGTAAATGAATGTATTGTAGTAGAAGATAAAGCCGTAAATTATCCAATGACCGATAAAGACCAAGCTCAAATCATAGCTTACTTAGCATCGACAGGAGCGAAAGTAGGTTTATTTATCAACTTTGGTCGCAGTAAATTAGAATATCACCGCATTCTCCCACCAAAATCCGTACAAGGTTGGCAACAACACATTCAACCATACTTGTGGCGGCCGAAAACAAATGGCAGAGGTTGGACAAGAGGAAGTGCAGGAACCTATGAAGAAACAGATGACGAACTCCCATTACCTCCCCACATTCAGTCCCAAAACGAAGAGGAAGATTCAACCGGTGTAATTGATTGGTAGCAAGGGAGGAGGGCGGTTAGCAGCGGATTTTGTAACGGATGTAACGGATGTAACGGATGATTAGTGGGAGATCACCAAATCTGCCACTAACCGCCGCCCACCAACCACCCATCCGCTAAATCCGCGACCAAATCTGCCACTAACCGTCCCCCACCAACCACCCATCCGCTAAATCCGCTACAAAATCCGTTGCTAACCGCCCCCCCACCAACCAACAACATATACATCTACAATGCAATTCCTCGAACTCGTCCTCAAAAACTTCGGGCCCTATGCAGGCACCCAAACCATCAATCTCCGCCCCGAAAAAGACGGAAATCCCTGCCCAGTCATTTTATTTGGCGGCATGAATGGCGGCGGCAAAACCACCCTCATGGACGCCATTCGCCTTGCCCTCTACGGTGGCCGCGCCCAATGTTCCACCAGAGGCAATTTAAGCTACAGCGACTTTCTCAATCAATGCGTCAACCGCCACACTCCCCCATTAGAAGATACCCGCGTCGAACTAACATTTGAACAAGTCCAAGACGACAAATTAGCTCAATTCAAAATAGTTAGATACTGGAAAAAATTAGATATCAAAGACAACCTAAGCATTCTCATATACAGCGAAATTGTCAGCGATTGGTGGTCGGACAAAGCAATTACTAACACCTGGGACGAATACATCGAAACCCTTTTGCCCGTCGGAATATCCAACCTATTTTTGTTTGACGGCGAACAAGTAAAAGAACTCGCCGAACTCGAAACACCGCCGGAGTTTGTCGTCGGGGCGATTAAATCTCTTTTAGGTTTAGAATTAGCAGAACGCCTCGCCGTCGATTTAGAAATATTAGCCGGCCGCAAGCGGAAAGAAATTGCTGGCAAAAAAGACTTGGCTGCTTTAGAGAAAATTGAACAAACTTTTCAGAAAATTACTGATGAAATAGACTTAGCTAAGCAAGAACAAGCCAGCTTTAAAAACGAGTTAGATAAAGCTCAAAAAAATCAGCAACAAGCCTCAGAAAAGTTTATTTATGAAGGCGGGAAAATTGCCGCCGATCGCAGTCAACTAGACAGACAGCTAAACGATTACAGAAATCAGGCCGAAAAAAACCGTCAAGCCATGATGGAATTGGCATCAAATACGCTACCACTAGCCCTAATTTCACCCTTGCTAAGTGAAGCAAAAATTCAAGCAGAAACAGAAGCCAGCCAGCAGCAAGCAAAGATTGCCCAAAATGTTATCAAACAAAGAAGCGATCGCCTCCTCAACTATATAGCGGAAATCTCCTTAAATCCCCAACAGCTAGATAAAATTCAAGACTTCATCCGCCAAGAAAACCAAGAACTCGAACAGCAAGCCGGAACAGACGCCCCGCCCTGGATGAACGCCGACAACAACAGCATCCAGCAACTAGAAAACCTTCTTAGCTACCAAATCAAAGCCCAGCAAATTCTAGCCCGCGACCAAATAGAAGAAATCAAAAGCATCGAAGCAGAAATCGACTTTACAGACAGACAACTCGCAGCCGCCGCTTCCCCCGAAGCCTACGAAAAACTAGAAGAAGAAGTCAGGAAAGCCCAAAAAGCAGTCGCTATCGCAGCCGCAGCCTTAGAATCAGCCAACCGCCGCGTCGATGAATTAGAGAGAGAATTAGCCAAAAACCAAAAAGAACTAGAAAACTACAGCAGCGAATACATCACCATCAGAAACAGCCAACACGTCATCGCTTCCATCGCCAAAGCCCAAGCCACCCTGAAACTCTTTAAAGAAAAACTCACCCTCAAAAAACTCAACAAACTCGAAATAGAAATTACCGACTGTTTCCGCTACCTGTTGCACAAAACCGACCTCGTGCACAGAGTTGCGATCGACACTCAAACATTTAGCCTCTCCATTTACGATCCAGAAGGCAAACCGGTACCCAAACACCGACTTTCAGCCGGGGAAAAACAATTGCTGGCGATCGCCTTTTTGTGGGGATTGGCTAGAGTATCCGGGAGACAATTGCCAGTGGCGATCGACACTCCCTTGGGCCGCCTCGACTCCTCCCACAGAAACAACCTAGTGGAACGCTATTTCCCCTCGGCCAGCCACCAAGTCATTCTGCTTTCTACCGACACGGAAATTAGAAAAGTAGAATACGAAAAACTCCAAGAATTAGAGGCGATCGCCCACAGCTACCTCCTCAAATACGACTCCGCCAAACACCAAACCACCGTCGAAAAAGGTTACTTCTGGGAATAAAAATTCGCCCTAAAAATTAGCCGCAACCCCTTGACTTTGCCCTGGGGTTGCGGTAGTATATATAGGATAATGGGATGGTGGCGAAAATTTTATTTTTGCCACCATCCCATTATTAAGGATAAATCCTACTACAATCACAATACCAAAAAAAACCGATTTAATCAAGTCGTGCCGTGTAAAAAAATGTTAATTATTTCGGGTTATCTAGAGGCTTTGCTTCCCCAATATTAACACTTTTTACAATATACCAAACAATCTTAAACTCATGGAACCACCACTCGATCGCATCCGCCTCTCTCAAACAGGCAAAGACCAACTATCAAAACTGAAACGATCGACCAAAATCGATCAGTGGAATATTCTCTGCAGGTGGGGGTTTTGCCGATCGCTCGCCGAACCAAGCATCCCATCCCCAGTACCAATTCCCAGCGACAGCAACGTCGAATTAAGCTGGGATGTTTTCGGCGGCGACATGGCTGATATCCTGATAATTGCCCTCAAACAGCGGTGTCACCAAGACAAATTAGGCACAGAAAAAGAAACTCTAGCGAAACAGTTTCGCCTGCACTTGCACCGAGGAATTGGTTATTTGGCCGGCGATCCGAATATTAAGAAAATCGAAGACTTGGTGGCGATCGCTTTATCGCCAGAGAAATTAAGAAACTAACTGACTGTTGACTTCTTCCGTCTTCCTTCTTACTTCAACAGCGGGAAAAAATGACCTACTGGCCCTTGGCCTTCCCCAATATCCAAAGCATATTTGAGAGCAGTAGTCACATAATCCTTAGCCAATGTCACCGCCGTAAACAAATCTTTACCCAAAGCCAAATTAGCGGCGATCGCAGCACTCAAAGTACAACCAGTCCCGTGAGTATTCCCAGTATCAACATTCTCAGTCTTCAACACATCCAACCGCGTACCATCAAACCAAACATCAATTCCCCGCAAATCTCCCGCCATCCCGCCGCCCTTCACCAAAACAGCTTTCGCACCCAAACGATAAATCTGCTGCGCCGCCGATCGCATATCGTCTAGAGAAACAATCTGCAAACCGCTCAAAATCTGAGCCTCAAACCGATTCGGAGTCACGACAGCAGCCATTGGAATCAAAACATCGCGCAAAAATGCGATCGCCCCGTCATCAATCAATCGATCGCCCGATCGTGAAACCATCACCGGATCGACAACCAAATTCCCTATTCCCAAAGCTTCCACCTGTGAAGCCACCGCCACCATAATTTCCCGGTTCAGCAGCATCCCAGTTTTCACAGCGTGCACCCCAATATCGCTAACCACAGCCTCAATTTGAGCCGCCACAGCCTCAGCAGACAAAGCATCCACCCGCATCACCCCCAAAGTATTTTGAGCCGTCACACAAGTCAAAGCACTCGTACCGTGTACACAGTGAAACGCAAAAGTCCGCAAATCCGCCTGAATCCCAGCCCCACCGCCACTATCAGATCCAGCCACAGTCAAAGCCACAGGAATCTTCGATTTAATCATCTTTTTTCAACCGCAGATAAACACAGACACATCCCAATAATATCTGGGTTCATCGTGGCACGGGCGTCCCGCCTGTGCTTCCGAAGGCGTTAAAATTCCCAAACAAAATTAGCTATGATTAAACCAAATGTAAAGAATTATTGCAAACAACTGTGAAACTCACCCGAATCGACCTCAACTCTTGGATCTTCCACATCGCAGATCAAACCATCCTCGTCGATCCCTGGCTGCTCGATCCCCTTGTATTTTACGGTCAACCCTGGCTGTTCACCGCCTACCACAACACCCCCGGATCCTTCACTCCCAGCACCTTACCGCCGATCGACCTCATCCTGATTTCCCAAGGATTAGACGACCACTGTCACAGACCCACACTCGAACAGCTCGATCGCACAATTCCCGCGATCGCCTCACCCACCGCCGCCAAAGTCCTCAGCAGTTTAGGCTACACTAATATCACATCTTTAGCCAATTGGCAAGAGTTAAATTTTAAAGAAAAGTTACAAATAACCGCCGTACCCGGAGCCGAAATCGGGCCGGGACAGGAAGAAAACGGCTATTTGCTCAAAGATTTAAGCAGCGGCGAGACACTTTATTACGAACCGCACCTGCCACCATTAGAAAAAGTCAAACAGAAAATAGACACAGTAGACGTAGCCATAGCCCCAGTCATCGGTCAAATCTTCCCCTTCCTCGGACAAGTCATCATCGGCCCTTCGGAAGCCCTGAAGCTTGCCCAAACCGTAAAACCTCGGTTTTTCCTGCCTACAGCGGCGGGAGACATCCGAGCCACAGGCATTTTACCAATGTTAGTGCGATCGATCGGCAGCATCCCCGAATTTCGCGATTTACTAGCAAAATCGGGACTCTCCACCCAACTCCTCGAACCCGAACCAGGCCAAACCCTAGAAATTTGAGATTTTAGATTTGAGATTTTAGATTTAATCCGCCATCCAAAATCCCAAATCCACATTTATCTAGGCGGGCGACGGTTACGCAAAAACTCAGGAATATCCAATCCCAAATCCTGCGGCGGTTTCGCTTTCGGATCAGGCGTCTGTTGAGCAGGAGTCGTCGGCACAGTTGCAGCCCGCCAAGGAGCATTAACATTTTGCGTCCGCCCCGGAGCCGGAGGCGACGGAACTTCTCCCGAAAAACCAGTAGCGATCACAGTAATCTTAATTTCGCCCTGAAGCCGCTCGTCAATCACCGCTCCAAAAATAATATTGGCATTCGGATCGACAACCTCGTAAATCGTCTCAGCCGCCGCATTCACCTCGTGCAACGTCATGTCAGTACCGCCAGTGATGTTAAACACCACACCTCTAGCGCCCTCAATAGACGAAGCTTCCAGCAGAGGCGAAGAAATAGCCTGCATTGCAGCCTCCCTAGCCCGCGACTTGCCCGAACCCACGCCGATGCCCATCAAAGCCGAACCCGCATCCGCCATTACTGCCCGCACGTCAGCAAAGTCAACATTCACTAAACCGGGAATAGTAATAATGTCAGAAATACCCTGAACCCCTTGGCGCAGGATATCGTCAGCAACTCGAAAAGCCTCTTGTACCGGCATTTGTTCCGAAATCACAGACAGCAGCTTGTCGTTAGGAATTACGATCAGCGTATCCACCCGGGTTTGCAAAGCCGCAATCCCTTCCTCAGCTTGGCTGGTGCGCCGCCGTCCCTCAAACGTAAAAGGCCGCGTCACTATGCCCACAGTCAAGGCGCCCATTTCTTTAGCGACCTCAGCCACGATCGGAGCCGCGCCCGTGCCCGTACCGCCGCCCATGCCGGCCGTGATAAACACCAAATCCGCATGATTCAGAGCATTAGCAACCTCGTCGCGAGATTCCTCCGCAGCCTTTTGACCGATCGCCGGATTGCCCCCGGCGCCCAAACCGCGCGTCAACTTCTGTCCTACTTGCAAGCGTTTCGGAGCATTTGAGAGAACCAGAGCTTGGGAATCTGTATTCACGCACCAAAACTCGACACCAGAAACCTCGCTAGCAATCATCCGGTTAACGGCGTTGCCCCCACCACCGCCGACGCCAATTACTTTGATTTTGGCGGCGCTGCTGGGCATTATGTCTTTGGGATTGACCATAGGATCGATATCAATACTATCTACATTTACATAACCAGACTTGCGTCTAAACGGATTGGCGGAATCTGCAGCCACCGGAAAATTTTTTACTTCTTCCGAAGGGGGACTGTCTTGGTCAGACCCCTGTCTATTATTAAGCTTCATTAGAGTCGGGGATAGTAGATTACAGCTTGTTAACTAAACGCCAATTCACAATCAACTATAGGCTAAGTTGCGCGAAAAACTAACACTGATCAATGCTTAATGTTAGCAATCTCGGATTTTGTCGGTCTCGCTAGCCCAGACCTCGCTTGACGCCATCAAGGTGCTTGACTAGATCCAGGTACTTGTACGCAACGCAGAAGGAAAAAAAGGGCTAGTATCCCTTCCCCAATTGGTATGGAAACAAAAATCTGATTGTTTTTTTCCGACGCGGAGGGGTATCAAAAAAACTCTCCTTATTTCAATACCTACGTATTTATCCTGATGGGTAAAAATTCTGCCGATCGCTCGCGATACCTTCTACCTTCTGTTGACAGAGGCTCAATTCTGGGTGCGAGTGGGTGCGGGAGTGGAACTCTCCAAACTGGGGGGGAGTTCTGGCAAATGGACGATCGGGGAAGCAGGATTTTTCAAGTCAATGTAGGCTATTTTGCTTGAATCTAGCTGTTTTGGCAATTGTCGCATTCGGTCTAAAACCTTAAGTTGCTCCGCAGTCTTGGAACTGTACGGCCCTAAGTGTACGGTACCGATCTCTGTTTTCAAGATCAAGTTTTTCGCGTCTTGCCAATTAATCTCAAACACTTTCACCGTCAAGCCGCTGAGTCCTTCGTAAAACTTCGGCCAAGAGGCGCGATACAGTTCCAAAGGCCCGATGACTTTTAAAGTGGGCAAAGAACGCTGAGGCTGCGTTCCTCGATCGCTGCCGGGCCCGATCGAACTATTCTGCGATCGCACAGCAGTATAACTATCCGACGGCATCCAACCTCCGCGAGCGTCCAGCCACCCCACTTTTTCCTTGTCGCTGTTGGATCTCAACACCGCTGTCGGCTGCGCCACCGCCACCGGCAGGCGTTCTGCCACTTCTACAGTCAAACTCGGGGGAAACAAGTTGCGAGTCACCTTCGCTTTGGCGATCGGCCCCGTTGACTCCAGCTTTTCGGCCAGCGCCTGCGGTTGAATCCCCCACAGCGACTGCGGGTAAGACAGCGGCATCAAAGACCGCACCGCCTTATCTGATAGCCACTGATTGCCCTCCACCTTCACTTGTTCCGATCGGGCAATCAACCAAGCCGGCTGAGCAATCCACCACAGCAAACCTCCAGCGATTGCGCTCGCTGCTAGCATTTGCCACACCAGAGCCGCCAATCGAGCGCGCCTCTGCTGCCGCAACTTTTGGCGCCTGCGCCCTAACTCTGTTTGAGAAACCGCTCCAAAACTAGCCATCTACGTCTTGACAATATAGTAATTAAGGATTAGCACAAATTCAAAACTGTTTAATCTCCCTCTCTGGAACCCTGTTTTCCCCTACCATTTAACCAGATCCCCGCAAATTTACCCATACTCCTGCCAATATAAGTAATATCACTGATCCCGCTAAGTAATAAAAAATTATTAATTAAAAATTCCCAATTCCAGCGCCCGGAAAACCCCTTACCTGATAAAGGTTCTTTGGGTATTTAGGGCATTACCCCACAGGGCAAAAGGTTACAAATCAAACTAAACTCAACTAAAGAAAGTTTAGACTTTCGATTAACTTTTTTAACTTTTATTCGGCTTCAATTGTGAGCGCACTCGAATTAGACAGATTCTATAAAGCCTGCAACCCGAGCAAGACCCTTGTTGCTGGAGACCCAGGGGATTATCAATACTACATTGATTTTGGTTCCGTGCGTGGCGGCAAAATCATTGAATCTTTACAGCGAACCATTACCCGCATCTCCCCCAACGAGCCAACCTGTCAGCTATTTACAGGACATATCGGGTGTGGCAAATCTACGGAATTGTTTCGACTGAAAGCTGAGTTAGAGCAAGAGGGTTTTTGCGTCGTCTACTTTGAGTCTTCCCAAGACTTAGACATGGGGGATGTAGATATCAGCGATATTTTGCTGAGCATTGCGCGCCAAGTCAGCGAAACTATGGAATCCGCTAAAATCAAACTCAGACCGAGCTATTTTACCAATCTGTTTGCAGAAGTGGCAGAATTTTTGCAGACTCCCATAGATTTGTCAGCGGAAGCCGAGTTATCTGTAGGCATTGCTAGAGTGACTGCTAAAACTAAAGACTCTCCCAAACTGCGATCGCAACTTAGGCAATATCTCGAACCCCGCACCAACAGCATTTTGCAGTCGATCAACGAAGAACTCCTCAACAAAGCTAACGCCGAACTTAAGCAGCAAGGCAAAAAAGGGCTCGCAGTCATCGTTGACAACCTCGATCGCCTCGATGCCTCCCTCAAACCCAGCGGACGCACCCAGCCAGAATACTTGTTTTTAGACCGTGGCGAACAGTTGAAAAAACTTAATTGCCATGTTGTCTACACGATTCCCTTGACTTTGATTTTTTCCAACGATTTCGGCCGCCTCGCCAGTCGATTTGGAGTCAAGCCCAAGGTGATGCCGATGGTACCAGTGCAAATGCGATCGGGCGACGACCACCTCGAAGGAATGGCACTGCTGCGCCAGCTAGTATTAGCTAGAGCTTTCCCGAAAGTTGCTCCCGATCAACGCATTGATTTGATTTCCCAGGTGTTTGACTCTCCCGAAACTTTAGATCGGCTTTGCCGGATTAGTGGCGGTCACGTTCGCAATCTACTGATGCTTTTGTATAGCTGTTTGCAGCACGAAGACCCTCCCTTCTCTCGCGAATGCCTCGAAAGCGTCATTCAAGAATATCGCGATGACCTTTTGGGAGCCATCAATGACATGGAATGGGAATTGCTGTTTCAAGTCGTCAAGCGACAAAGTGTAACCGGCGAAGAAGAGTCTCAAATTTTGTTGCGAAGTATGTTTGTCTTTGAATACCGCGATCAAGAAGGTCGTTGGTTTGGGATTAATCCAGCCCTAGCAGAAACCAGAAAATATAAGGAGTGGCTGCAGCGCACTGAAGCAAAATAGTTAGGATTTTTGAGATAGCTTCGTGACTCTAAGAACCCTTAACCACGAGGGAGTTAGAAAGTATTTAACTGAAAATTCATCTCTCACAACTCCGAAATCTTACAATTTAATAAAGAAATCAGTCAGCGGTTTTTGCCACTGGCTGATTTCTGTTGAATGCTGGCTATAGGCGGTGAATGTTATTGTCGTGTAAAACTTTGCCGCCACTAAGGACTTTGCCCACTTTCAACTCTCATATCTGCAATGTCATACCCCCTATTTCTATTTTTACCTGTTGCTCTTAATTTCACATAATCCCATCCCCGACGACATTTTTTTTTTCGGTTGTGTTAAATGCCTGCTACAGATATATCGGAGTTGTTTACTAATAGCTAGCCGTCGGTATGATTATGAGCTTAGCAGTTGGCTATTTATGATAGGTAGTTTTTTATATCTCGCTGAATCAAAAAATCTAAGGCAGCATTAAATTTTTATTTGGAAGTCTAGCATTCTCTGAGATTGAAAGGTATGATATCTTTACATTGGATCTAATAACTATCTAAGTATTGATAGGAGAAGTACGGAAAACTACGTATTTATACAGAGATAAAGCGTCAGACAGGGACGACCATCTCTAAGTAGATACGCTTTCAGTCACGATTGGCGAGAGTTAGGTAATTGATTTAGGCAAAAGAGGTGCACGCATGACCGATCTAATTAAGGCACAAGAAACTGCTAACTACAACGAGCGATCGCTCAAAACTCTGGTAAGATCCATCGCAATGTCTCAACACCAATTCTCGCTAATTTTGGTGCGCTGCAACTACGAGCAGTTGCGCCAGCAAATAGCGCAACGACTGCGAGAAGTGTCCCCAGTTCCCATTCAATATCTCGTCCTGCCAGCTTCAGTCAAAACCCTTTACACTACCCTGCAGGCAAGCACTTTCCAGGAGGGGTACTCGCCTGTGGTTTCTGCCTCGGCTTTGATGGTATTTGGTTTAGAAACAGTAGTAGCGATCGACGAACTGATGGCCTCTACCAATCAAGTGCGAGACGAATTTCGCAAAAATTTTTCCTGCCCGGTAATTTTGTGGGTAACAGATGACATCGTGACCAAAATGATTCGTCTGGCCCCGGATTTCAAAAGTTGGGCCGCCGCCACAATTAAATTTGAAATGGGCGTTGACGAATTAATTAATTTCCTCGCTAGGCGAGCCGATACTATATTTAAAATAGGCGAACTCAATCAAGAACTCGCCAGCAGCAACGTCAGCACCATCGCTAGTTGTGAAACCTGCGAAACCCAGTGCGAAAAAAGCGGCCTGGAGCGCGAAATCAGCCCTGGAGAACGCTTTCTAACTTTTAACTCAGGGCCCCAAAACCGACGACAATCAGATCTCCACTCCTATTCGCCATTGAGTCCGGGCAATACCTTCGATTTGGCGATCGGCTCTTTGCCACGCCGAGAACTAGAATTAGCTTTAAGAGATTTACAAAATCGCGGTGAAGAATTAGAACCCGCCCTCAAAGCCAGCCTGCAATTCGTTCTCGGTCGAGATTACTATGTCAGCGACCAAACCGAAACTGCCTTAATTCACTACCAAGAAAGTTTAGTATTTTGGCAGCAGAAAACGGGCAACTGGGAACTGGCCAACTTGGAACATCCCGAAAACCCAGAAACCTTCTCCTCCTTGTCGAATCCTGTCCCCAAAATTTTATTTTTAGAGAGAGAAGGCATAGTGCTGTTTCACATAGCCCTATGTCACCGGTTGCAAGCAGCCAGAAACCCGGTAGCCAACCGCCACCACTGGGAACAAGCTTGGATTAGCCTGGAACAATCTAGAAACGCTTTCTCCCTTGCCTCACGCCCGGAATTGGTAGCTGAGGTGACAGCACACCTCGGAGAAGTCCTGCAGCGCCTGAAAGCTTGGGGAGAGTTGCAAGCATTAGCGGAAAATTCTTTGCAGTTGCACTTCACTTACGGTACTCCCAGCCAACTAGCTCAAGATTACGGCTTTTTGGCGGAAGTTGCCCTGCAACAGTCGAGGTGGAGTCAAGCCCGCCAGCTAGCCGAGTTGGCTTTGGCGATTTTGGATCAAACGCCTAATGATTTGAGATTGCTGATTGAAGATTTGAGATTGGGGTTTGAGGGAAATTATCCAGAATTTGTGGGCCCTAACGAGTTAAGTAACGAACCCAAATCTAAAATCCAACATCCTAAATCCGACAGGAGTTCGTATCTTTTACTTTTAGCCCGAAGTTTGCGGCAGCTAGGCCAGTGGGAAGCGGCGGTTCATTCTTTGGAGTTGGCTCAATCTCAAAGCGAGCCGAAGTACGACCCCCGACTTTACATCGATATTTTGACAGAATTGCAAGCGGTTTATTTCGAGCAGGGAGAGTATCTTAAAGCGTTTCGGATTAAAAAAACCCAGCGTTCGATCGAATATCAATACGGATTTAGAGCTTTTATCGGAGCCAGCCAATTGCAGCAGCAGCGCCAAGCGGTCAATCCTTCAGGTCCCTCAGCTCAAAACCAAGCTGCCATCGCAGCGTCCATGACAGCTTACTCGCGCCAAAAAGATATCAATAGCTTGCTAGAAAGAATTAGCAGGGACGACCATAAATTAACTATTATTCATGGGCCCAGCGGTGTTGGGAAAAGTTCTCTAGTCAATGCCGGCTTAGTACCAGCTTTGAAAAATATTACTCCGGGCGGGCGGGATACATTGCCCGTAGTAGTCAAAGTTTACACCGACTGGCTGGTGGAGTTAGAAAATGCTTTGAACAGCGCACTGTACGACAAACAAGCCGAAGAGGAAAGTAAATTAATCTCGAAAGGACTACAGGGAATCCACAAAAAAAGTTGCTCGGTTATTCCTGCTCGCAGCTCGGAAGTCTCTTCTTTTATTATAGATCAGTTGCGCGAAAATGCCACAAATAATTTGTTGACTGTGCTGATTTTCGATCAATTTGAAGAGTTTTTCTTTGTTTCGACTTCAGTGGCACAAAGACAACTATTTTATAATTTTTTGCGGTTGTTTTTGAATTTGCCTTATGTCAAGATAATTCTGTGCTTGCGCGAAGATTATTTGCACTACTTACTAGATTGCGATCGCTTCCCAAATCTTGACGCTATTAACAATAATATTCTCGACAAAAGCATCCGCTACCAACTGCGGAGTTTTTCTATCAAAGACGCGCGGGCTGTCATTGGACACTTAACAGAACGGGCGGAATTTTATTTAGAGCCTGCACTTATCGATGCCTTCGTAGAAGATTTAGCAGACGAACTGCAAGAAGTGCGACCAATCGAATTGCAGGTAGTAGGAGCGCAACTGCAAGAAGAAGGTATTACCAGTCTAGCACAATACCAGCAATTGGGGGACAATCCCAAAGCGGAATTAGTGAAACGATCGCTCGAAGGAGTCATCTCTGACTGCGGTCTGGTTAACGAAGATGCAGCGTGGAAAATCTTGTTTTCCCTGACAGATGAAAGAGGCGTTCGCCTGATAAAAACCAAACACGAACTCTCGTTAGTTACAGGTCCGTCGCCAGCCGATGCCCGCGAAACCGAATTATCGGCGATCGGCAGAAACCGACTTTCCCTACAGCGACAGTTCGCAAAAGACCCTGAAAGCCGACAAAAGAAAACCGACAACCTCGACTTAATTTTAGACATTTTAGTTGGTCACGGTTTGCTATTTCTGCTACGAGAAGCGCCCGAAGACCGCTATCAATTGGTACACGACTATTTAGTGCGACCGATCCGCCAAAGATTCGGCTTAGAAGCCAGACTGCACAAAGCAGAAGCAGACAAAAAAATGAGTCAAGCACAGCTCTACCGAGCCAATACTTTTCTCAAACAACTGCTGGGAGTAGCAGTGATCGGCGTCATGCTGCTAACCAGTTCCACCATCGCCGCCGTAAACTTTTGGTGGCGGGCCGTGGGTCAAAAACAGCTAGCTGTCGCTCAAACTCAGCGAGCCGAAATCAGTACCCTAACAGCAGCTTCTGAAGCACTTTATTTCTCAAACAACAAATTTGACGCCATGATGGAAAGTTTGAGAGCTGGCAAAAAGTGGAAACAAATCGAAAACTCCCAACAAATGTATACTCTCAAAGACACCGAAATTCTGATTTCTGCTGCCCTCCAGCAGGCAGTTTATGGAGTCAAAGAACGCAACCGCTTAGAGGGACACGGCGATGTAGTTTGGGGTCTTAGCTTCAGTCCAGACGGCGAAACAATCGCTTCTTCCAGTGTAGATAAAACTGTCAAACTTTGGCGGCGCGATGGCAGTTTGCTGGCAACTTTCAAAGACCATACTAACAGCGTCTCCTGTGTCACGTTCAGTCCCGACAACAAAATCATCGCCTCGGCAAGTTTAGATAAAACTGTCAAAATTTGGCAAACAGACGGCAGTTTGCTGGCAACTTTCAACGGGCATACTAATAGCGTTACCAGCGTTGCTTTTAGCCCTGACGGTCAAACGATCGCCAGTGGCTCTACAGATAAAACTATCAAACTTTGGAAAACCGACGGCACGCTGCTGCGAACGATCGAACAATTTGCTCCTGTAAATTGGCTAAGCTTCAGCCGCGACGGCAACATAATCGCTGTGGCGAGCGATGACGGTACTGTGAAACTTTGGAGTTCTGACGGTCGGTTAATCGCTAATTTCTGGCACAGCGAAAACAGACAACCCTCGAAAATTTACACCGTCAGTTTCTCCCCGGATGGTGAAACGATCGCCAGTGCGGGTGAAGATAAAACGGTGAAAATCTGGAGCCTCGCTGCACTCAAACACCCAGCAACCGAAAATTCAACACAAGCAAAAAAAGGTGAACTGCTAACAACTTTGCGGGGACACAGCAAGTGGGTATTTGGTGTCAGTTTCTCTCCCGACGGTCAAACACTTGCTTCGGGAAGTGCAGACGGGACTGTCAAACTCTGGAGTCTGGCTGGTGTTGGCGACAAACGCCCAACCGATGCTAGCAACATTAAACCAGAGAGTCGTTTGCTGAGAACTTTTGAAGGACACGCCGATCGAGTTACTCAGGTGAGTTTTAGCCCCGAAGGCAAAACCCTGGCTTCGGCAAGTTTTGACAAAACTGTCAGGCTGTGGCGGCTCGATGACGTGCCACTCAAAACCCTCGACGGACACCAAAACCGGGTGCAAGGCGTTACTTTTAGCCCCGACGGCCAAAGGCTGGCTTCTGCTTCTACAGACAAAACTATCAAACTCTGGAGTCGCACGGGGGTTTTGCTAGAAACCTTGGAAGGACACACTCAGAGAGTCGCCAGCGTCAGTTTCAGCCCCGACGGCCAGCTACTTGCTTCTGGGAGTTACGACAAAACGGTGAAAGTCTGGAGTTTGACAGAAGATGGCATGAATAATATTCTCCCTTGTCCTTCGGCCCCGCTATTCCCGTGTTCGCCTTCTGTGCTGTTCACTCTCGACGCCCACGCCGACAGCGTGATGAGCGTGAGTTTTAGCCCTGACAGCCAGATACTCGCTTCGGGGAGCAAGGATAAGACTGTGAAACTCTGGACTAGAAACGGCAGGTTGATTAAAACTTTGACGGGACACACAGGCTGGGTGACTGGGGTGACTTTCAGTCCCGACGGCTCGATGCTGGCTTCTGCAAGCGATGACGGTACTCTCAAACTCTGGAATCGGGACGGTCGTTTGCTGAGAACTTTTGAAGGAGCTCACAACAGTTTTGTGTTGGGGGTTGCTTTTAGCCCTGATGGCAAAATGCTGGCTTCGGCTGGTTACGACAATTCGGTGAAATTGTGGAAGGTGGACGGGACTTTGGTGGCGACGCTGCTGAAAGGTTCTAGCGACAGCGTGACTAGCGTTGGTTTTAGCCCGGATGGTTTGTTGGTTGCTTCGGGCAGTTACGATCATAAGGTGAAGCTGTGGAGTCGCAGCGGGACTTTGCTGAAAACTTTGACGGGTCACAAGGATAGCGTGATGAGCGTGAGTTTTAGCCCGGATGGGAAGGTTCTGGCTTCTGCAGGCCGGGATAATCGGGTGATTTTGTGGAATTTGGATCTTGACGATTTGCTGGTGAGGGGCTGCGATTGGGTGGGGGATTATCTGAGAACTAATCCTAATGTGAGCGATCGCGATCGGCGTCTCTGTGACGGGGTTGGGGCAAAATCTCAATTTTAGTCTGAAGGAAGATGGAAGAGGGAAGAAGGATTCCAAACTTTCCTTCCCCGAACCCTTCCCCTTGCTCTCGGCTTCCTGTAAAGTAAATAATTGTAAAGAAATATGAGTTTTCTCTTATCCTCTGGTTAAGACGGCCAGCTAGCATTCACAATTAAGACCCGGATTATAAGTTCCTATGTCACAGCTTTTCCCGCGAAAATTTCTAGCCTCTGTTGCCGCGTTTTTTCTGGCTTTGTCCGTGTGGGCGATCGCACCAGCAGCCCACGCTTTCAATAATCCCGATTTGTTGCCGTCAACTCAGACGCCGATCATTGACTTAGCTAAAGCCCTTACGGATATTGAAGAACAAAATTTGGCAAAAAATTTAAAGGCATTTGAAGCCGAAACCGGCTGGAAACTGCGAGTGCTCACTCAGTACGATCGCACGCCCGGTTTGGCTGTTAAAAGTTATTGGGGGCTAGATAACAAGAGTGTGTTGCTAGTTGCTGACCCCCGAGGGGGCAATTTGCTCAATTTTAATGTGGGCGACTCGCTGTATCCGCTGCTGCCGCGCACTTTTTGGGTGGAACTGCAAACCCGCTACGGTAATCAATTTTTTGTGCGGGACAATGGGGAAGATCGAGCGATTATTGAATCTTTGGAGTCGATAGAAGGCTGTTTGCGTCAGGGCGGATGCCGCGTGGTTCCCGGTTTGCCGAGGGAACAGTGGATTCTGACGTTAATTACGTCGGTGGTTGGCGGCGTCATCTGCGGGTTTGCGGCTCAGCCTCGGAAGCCGGGACAGGTTGTGGCTTGGCAGTGGGCGCTGATTTTTTCGCCGCTGTGGGGCATTCTGTTTTTCGCTTTCGGACTTGGGCCGGTGGTGACTCGGACTTCTGACTGGTTGCCTGTGGTTCGGAATGTGGCCGGTTTTGCGATCGGAGTTTTGGTGGCATTCCTGACTCCGGTGTTGGGCAAATCTTCTTCGTCGGAAACTTAGTCATTTGTTGACAGGAAAGCAGTTGACAGGAAAGTAGTTGACAGGAAAGCAGATTTTACTCAACAGTCAACGAATGACTAAAAGCTGGTAAGCTGATACCTGACAACTCAGAGGCGACAGCTATCCAACAAATGGAATGGCACGTAAGCGATGCCCAGAGTCTGGGATTAATCGATAACGAAATTGGCGACCACGGTTTTTCAGCGGCGGAGTACGAAATAGTCCGCCGCGTGATTTATGCGACTGCTGATTTTGAGTACAAGTCTTTAATTAGTTTTTCCGATCAGGCTTTGCAGGCTGGGGCGGCTGCTTTGGCTGCTCGGACTACGATCGTGGTAGATGTGCCGATGGTGCAGGTGGGCATTACGCCCCTAATCCAAAGTACCTTTGCGAATCCGGTTTACTGTTCGATGGAGGCTTTGACACGCCCCCAAAAGGAAAGGACGCGGGCTGCTTGGGGGATTGAAACTTTGGCAAGACGCTATCCTGAGGGGATTTTTGTGGTGGGCCAGGCTCAAACTGCTTTGTCGGCGATCGTAGATTTGATTGAATCTGAGGAAATTCGGCCGGCTTTGGTAATTGGAACTCCTTCTGGGTTTGTGGGGGTGGACGTGGCTAAGTCGCGGCTGCACGATTCGATGATTCCTCACATTCGGATTGAGGGCCGCAAGGGCTCTGCCGTGGTAGCTGTGGCTATTGTTAACGGGCTGGTCGATTTGGCTTGGCAAGCTTACGGCCAAGAGGGGAACAGTTGATCGAGAAGTCAGCAGTCATTAGTCATTAGTCGTTCTGGATTATTTTGAGCAGTGTTGCGGTTAATTAACCAACTTTCAAACGATCGTTGACTTTCACTGCTGCGTCGGCCGGCTAGCAAACCTTCAACTCCAATATGTTCGTCTAAATCAACCCATTCAATGGCATAACCATCTCCAAGTAGCTGCCAATTATGTCTTTCCTCCGGGGTACCGTGCAACAAACGGGGATACCAAGCTAAGGGCACGCTCAAACTGCGACCATCAACTAAGTCCACAATTACTTTTTCATCTGTCACCGTGACTTTAATTACGAGGGGTTCTGTTTCAAGTACCAAAGTAGTCATGCCAAGCCTCCAACAATATTTGTTCATATTCCTCTACAAGACGAGCAATCTGATTTAATTCATGCTCTTTGAAGCCTCGATTTTTTTCTAGAGATACAGGATTCATCCAAAATTTGGCAAGTTGCCGATCGCGCTTAACATGAATGTGGGCGGGTTCGCCTCTATCGGAACTAAAAAAGATGAAACTGTAGGGGTCAACCTGAAGAACCGTAGGCATTAGCTGCTATCTTGTGAATTTTGTCCTAATTTTCACCTGAAATCGCTCTTAAATTTGTGGCTACGATCAATATTAATAATCAGCGGGCGATCGCCTTTTTACATCTCTGCTTTGATTAGTGCGATCGCGGTCTTTTTTCCTACCTTTTTTAATTTGCTGGCTCATCTCGACAAACAAATCCCTGCGTAAATAAGGATAGTCGCTCACCCACACGTCGCGGCTGGGAATATAAATATCTGATACTTTGGTAATCGTGCTCAAATCTTCTTGATTTGACATGATTAACATTAAAGCAGCTTGGCCGGGGACAATTCCTTGGTGTTCTTTCCGCAAGGGAGCTCGAAGTGTAGTGGTAAATCCGGTTTTGTCGCCAACTTCTAAGTTGATTCGCGGTTCTAGGTTGTCAATTATTACGAGTTGTCCTTTTTGATTGACTGTTTCTTCTTGACTGGTGACTTCATCTGTGATGTAAATATCCAAAACTCGTCCTTGCCAAAAACCGCCGTATTGATATTTGCGACATTCTGCATTCCGCAAACTCGCCCACAAAATCGGCCCCCACAGCCAGTACAAACCAGCTATCAATCCGGTGATTAAAACTAGCGGCCCGACATCGGAACCGACGAAGCTGTAGACAACCAGCACGAGAATTACGATAACCGCAGAGATTAACATTCTCCTCAAGAAATCGGGCGGTTTCCCCCAGCAATATTTGTATTGAACTCCCGTGGCGACGGCGGGAATTAGTTCTTGAAAGGTTTGGCGGGTTAAGGGAATTAGCATAGGAAGTTCGGCAACAGATTTTGTAACGGATGCAACGGATGTCTGTTCGGCAGCGAATTATATAAGGGTTGTAACGGATTTAACGGATTGAGGTTGAAGTCAGAAATCAGAAGTTAGAAGTCAAAAGTTAGAAGTTAGATTAATTCCCCATTACCAATGACTAATGACTAATGACTAATGACTACAAGATTTTTTCCAGGCCGTAAACGAGCGATCGCAGTTCAAGGACTTTGCGTATAGACAGCAAGACTCCGGGCATATAACAAGCTCGATCGCTCGTATCGTGTCGTAAAGTATAAACTTGACCGGCGCCGCCAAAAATTACCTCTTGGTGGGCAATTAAACCGGGTAAACGGATGCTGTGAATGCGAATCCCTTCATCGGCCACTGAACCCCGAGCTCCCGGCAATTTTTCGGTTTCCTCAACTTCTGGCAGATTGAAAGTTTTTCCCATTTCTGCTAACATTTGGGCAGTTTGAATCGCCGTGCCGCTGGGAGCGTCGGCTTTTTGATTGTGGTGCAGCTCGATAATTTCTACGTGTTCAAAATACTGAGATGCCGTGACGGCGGCTTGTTGGAGCAAAACCATGCCGATCGAGAAATTGGGTATGATCAAACAGCCGATGCTGGCTTTGTCAGCAAATTCAGCTAAGTTTTCAATTTGCTTGCTGCTCAATCCGGTAGTGCCGACTACTGGGCGAACTCCGTAAGCTATTGCCGATCGCACGTTTTCATAAACCGATTTCGGGTGCGTAAAATCTACCATCACGCCTAACTGCTTTTCCTGAGCTGCTAATACCAGCATTCCTTGCAAGTCGTCTGTGATGGGAACTTCTAACGGGTCGCATCCGGCTAATTCGCCGGCATCGGCGTTGAGGCACTCAGGAGAGCGGTCTACAGCCCCAAATAAGGTCATGTCACTAGCATGGGCGATCGCCTTAATTACTTCGCGGCCCATTTTGCCTGCAGCACCGTTAACAATCACCGGAATCGGAAGTTGATTCGCCATCATCTCAAAAATATCCTGAAAGTTAGATCGACTAAATTTTAACGCTTGTGCGAATTTGGGGAAACAAGGAATGAAAGACAGGATTTGTCAGCAAATCTTCAAAAACCCGGTTCCCATTCGAGAAATACTTTGCCAAATCGAGTAATTAGCTTAAAGAAACTCGGTTGTGGCACAAGTTCTGAAAAAATTACATTCAATCTCATATTAAGCTCAATTCTGTAAGAACAGACTGCAAAGCTAATTTGCACCGACATATTTTTTCTGTGACTGCCAAATTCTCTCGAAATCTTCGATATGTCATGTCTGTCGCAACTGGCTTCGACCTGAGTTATCAAAACCGACGGGTCAGGATTTTGCCTGCAATGCTTGCGGGCGTGACTGTAACGCTGCTGAATATGGGAGTTCGGCAGTTGGGAGGCCTGCAAAGCTTGGAATTGGGGAGTTTTGACTCGTTAGTGCGCTTGCAGCCAGATCCGGGCCCCGATCCGCGGCTGCTGGTAGTGGCAATTTCTGAGGCCGATATTCAAGCTTTGGGGAGATTTCCGATTTCCGACGGTGCGATCGCTCAAACCTTGACAAAACTGCAAAAGTATCAGCCAAAAGTCATCGGTTTGGACTTGTACCGGGATTTGCCTCAAGCACCGGGACACCAAGAATTGCTAGCCGGGCTGAAAGCACCGAATGTGGTGGCGATCTATAAATTGAGCGATTCAGAAAGTCAGGGAGTGGGTGCGCCCCCGGGGATACCGCCCGATCGGGTCGGTTTTAACGACTTCGTGCTCGATCCTGATGGCGTTGTACGCCGCAATTTGCTCTCAGTCTCCCAAGCACAGAAGAATACTGCTTTCTCTTTTTCTGTGCAAGTGGCTTTGTTGTATCTCAAAGACAGAGTGCAGCCGGAAAATAGCCCTGTTCATCCCCACCAAATCAACTGGGGAAAGGCAGAATTTGTGCCTTTAACTGCTGACAGCGGGGGCTATGCAAATCTCGACGCCAAAGGCTACCAAATTTTGCTCAAATACCGTTCTGGTAAGGATGTGGCGCGACAAGTCAGTATCAGGCAGGTATTGAAGGGAGAAATTGACCCAAGCTGGGTTAAGGACAAGATTGTGCTGATCGGGACGACGGCACCGAGTACCAGAGATTTGTTTTTGACGCCCTACAGCCCGGTTAAAAAGCAAAGTCCGAAAATGCCGGGGGTGTTGCTGCACGCGCAAATGCTCAGCCAAATATTGAGTGCGGTTTTGGATGGGCGATCGCTATTTTGGGTGTGGCCCGAATGGGCGGAAATTTTGTGGAACGGTGCTTGGGCGTTGGTGGGCGGGGTTTTGGCTTGGCGGATTCAGCACCCTGTGAGGGCAGGATTGGCTGGGGGTGCTGCATTGATGGGGCTGTTGGGGATTAGTTGTGGGATTTTTATTTGGGGTGGGTGGGTGCCGCTGGTGTCGCCGACTTTGGGTTTGGTGGTGACTGGTGTGGGTGTCAGTGCTTACAGGAAGCTTTACGATGCTTTTCACGACTCTCTAACGGGTTTGCCGAACCGGGATTTGTTCGTGGATTGCCTGGGGCGGGCGATGATCGCCAATACTAGGGGCCGGCGCAGCTATCTGTTTGCGGTGCTGTTTTTGGATTTAGACAGGTTTAAGGTGATTAATGATTCTTTGGGTCATTTGGTGGGGGATGAACTGCTGATGGCGGTGGTGCTGCGGTTGAGGGCGATTATTGGCTCCGGGGATACTGTGGCGCGGGTGGGGGGCGACGATTTTGCGATTTTGGTGAGGAATATTGATGTTGACAGTGCGGTGAATTTGGCCGATCGAATTCACAAAGCTTTAATTGTACCTTTTGAGTTGAAGGGCCAGGAGGTGTTTGTCACTGCGAGCATCGGGATTGCCATCGGGGGCGAACCCGCTGCTAATGTCAGGGAACAGCCGGAACACTTGCTGCGGGACGCCCACACGGCGATGTACCGGGCGAAGGCTTTGGGAACGGGAAGGTATCAGGTGTTTAATGCTTCGATGCACGATTTGGCGGTGGAGAGGTTGCAGTTGGAGACGGATTTGCGGATGGCCCTCAAGCGTCGGGAGTTTTTGCTGCACTACCAGCCGTTTGTATCTTTGGCAAGCGGTAAGATTATTGGGTTTGAGGCTTTGGTGCGTTGGCAACATCCGCTGCGAGGTTTGATTCCACCGATGAAGTTTATTCCGGTGGCTGAGGAAACGGGGGCAATTGTGCCGCTGGGTGAGTGGGTGTTGGAGGAGGCTTGTCGGCAGTTGGGGCTTTGGGAGGGAATGTTTGATTTCGATCGACCTTTGATTATGAGTGTAAATTTATCTGGCAAGCAGTTTGCTCAGCCGGATTTGGTCGATCGCCTGAAGGTGATTTTGGAAACAACGGGTTTGAGTGCCGAGAGTTTGAAGTTGGAGATTACTGAGAGTGTGGTGATGGATGATGTGGAGTCGGCGATCGCGGTTTTGAAGCAGATGAAAGCGTTAAATGTCAAGTTGGGAATTGATGATTTTGGCACTGGTTATTCGTCGTTGAGTTATTTGAGTCGGTTTCCTACGGATACTTTGAAGGTTGATAAGTCGTTTGTGGGGCGGATGGAGCTCGAAAGCGAGGGGGAGAATGTGGCGATCGTGCGGACGATTGTGGCGCTGGCTCACGCTTTGGGGATGGATGTGATTGCTGAGGGTGTGGAGACGGCGGCACAATTAGCTAAGTTGAGGTCGATCGGCTGCGAATATGGTCAGGGTTATTTTTTTGCTAAGCCGTTACCGAGCGAGGCTGCGACTGCTTTGATGGCTTCTCTGCCGCAGTGGTAGTTGTGGGTTATTAGTTATTAGTTATTGTACGTTAGAGCTAAAATTGAAAGTCGATCAGGTTCCCAAAACAGCTCTTTAACCTGTTGGATGCTAAAATTAGTGTTATCTAAACAAACATGAAGCTGAAAGAACTTGTCAGTCATCTCGTTATCGATCCTCGAAAATTAACAGAGTATGCTCTTAATTCAATACTCCGGACAGTTTTTAAAGAGGGATGCGACGCCTACGGCAAGCAACGCTTACGCAATAAATCACAGAAGCG
>NZ_JAUBSA010000015.1:0-98748 GCF_036702115.1 Microcoleus sp. LAD1_D5
AGAAAAATCCCTGGCGAGTTTCTATCAATTTTAGAGAAAATAGCAATCAGGGCGCTGTTTTTGATTATACCCGACAATCCATCAAGTTATTTATTTTTCAGTCCTAATTAATACTGGTAATGGGAGAATGTACCTCATCGATATTGACAAAATGGAGATATCAGATGAACTTATTTTAATCGGTCACGAACCGCGTCCGTGTAAAGAACTTTATCCTACTCTTAAGGATCTTAAAGAACAGCTTTGCGGTGATTTGCACCATTTCTATCGTTTTGATTCAGATAGCATTGTGTCGGTTCACTCACAACTGCCGAGTCAAGAACCTGACTCTAAACAGAAGACATTAGTTATCTTCGGGGGAAAAGAGCTGTTTGGTTCGCTGGCGAAGGTACAACAATCCGCACCCTACAGTAAATTATTCATTCAATCTTTAGGCTTTTCTTAAGGATTTTCAATACAAAACGCTTCTTGTGCCGTGTTAGCTTTTCACTCGCTTTCCCACAATCCGACAGGGGTTTCAACCCCTGCCTCATAGCGAAAGTCGGTTAAAACCGACTGGAGATTTTGACGGGAAGTGCGATCGATTTTAGTCCTCTTTCAGAGGACTTTTGCTATGAGACAGGGAATTCATTCCCTGTCGGACTGTCGGACTCACAAACAATATCACTCCTCCATTTGATGTTAAGCTGACGCACCCTAATAAAATCAGCCAGTAAGGTGCATTTGACATCATCAATTATTGATGCTACAATATGTACTACACAGTAATAAGCAAAATAAATCTCCATAAAAATGCCCTACGAAAAATTAGACATATCAGCCCCAAAACCAGTCCTATCTTGGGCAAATCACGCCCTGGGCGAAAAAGAAACCAAGATGACCGCAAACGTAGCATCTTTGCCATTTGTATTCAAACACGTCGCACTAATGCCCGACGTACATTTAGGAAAAGGCGCTTTAGTCGGTTCAGTAATTGCTACAAAAGAAGCGATTATTCCGGCTGCTGTCGGAGTTGATATTGGTTGTGGCGTAATTGCTATCAAAATGCCTTTCACCGCCAACAAATTAGAAGGCAAACTCAAACAAATTCGCCTCGATATCGAAGCCGCAATCCCTGTGGGATTTTCAGAAAATAAAGAAGTAGAAAAAACTGTCACTAACTGGCAAAAATGGGGGGAGTTTAAGGAACTTCATCAAGGCGTGCAGCATCAAAACAATAAAGCCTTAAAACAAATGGGTTCCCTCGGCGGCGGTAATCATTTTATTGAGGTTTGCGTTGATACTGAAAACTTTGTTTGGCTGATGCTGCACTCTGGTTCTCGCGGCATTGGAAATTTGCTCGCACAGCAGCATATCGAGACTGCTAAAGATTTAGCTAAACTGGCAGAAATTAATCTGGCTGACAAAGATTTGGCTTATTTTGTAGCGGGTACGCGGGAGTTTGCGGCTTACTGGCACGATTTGCAGTGGGCCCAAGATTATGCTCGTTTTAATCGCGATGTGATGATGAATCGGTTTAAGCGAATTGTGGAAAAGCACGTCGCGGGCGGCAAATCTGTTAAGCCGTTATTAGAGGTGAATTGCCACCACAATTACGCGGAAAAAGAGGTGCATTTTGGCGAAAATGTGTATGTGACTCGCAAGGGTGCTGTACGCGCGGATGTAGAGGATTACGGGATTATTCCGGGTTCGATGGGGGCGAAGTCTTTCATTGTTAAGGGTAAAGGTAATGCGGAAAGTTACTGTTCCTGTTCTCACGGTGCGGGCCGCTTGATGTCTCGCACTCAAGCTAAAAATGTATTCACTCTCGATGATTTTGTGCGCCAGACTGAGGGGGTTGAGTGCCGCAAAGATGAGCAATTTTTAGATGAAATTCCGGGGGCTTATAAGTCGATTGATGAGGTGATGAGTCAGCAGTCGGATTTGGTGGAAGTTGTGGCGACTTTGAAGCAGGTGGTTTGTGTCAAGGGGTGACAGAAACTGGTTTATTTGTACTTCTACCTGGAAAGTGCTTTATGGGAAGAGGGGGAAAATCAAGTCGCTGTTGATTTCCCCCCTCTTTACAAACGCTTTGTTTTCTGAAGCTTTTTCTCTAACACACCATCTGTCTCGACTCAATTTCTAGCAAGCGCAGCAGTGTTTCATCGCCCTTGGCTTTGGCTGCTTGCTTTCTACGATCGAGAATATTGCAAATATTCGCCTGGTGGACTTGCGCCACTTCCACAACTGTTGGGTAATATTCCACCGTCGCTGAGGCGCTAGCTGCTGCGACATCCCGATCGCCAGCTTGAGCATCTCGCTTTTTGGTATAGTTTGTGCCGCCGTATTTTTTGGGGTTGGGAATGTGTCGCGGATACCGATAGTTCCAGTTTTGGCCCCGGTATTTGCCCGCGACTTCGCCTTCGATCATATCAACTGTCGGAATGTCGTACTCGTAGTTTGCGCCGCGATAAGTGAGTTTCATATTTTTTGATCCTTATATGTATGGAAATAAAAAGGGCAGTCAGGTCAGCTTGGGTTTTCTTGGCTAAAACTTTTTTAGTTTCTGTATTCAATTATACTGTTTTTTAAGATTAATCCGTTAAATTTACAAAAATTAATTTTTTGAGGGGGAAGCGGCAAGAAAAAACCCGCCGCAGCGGGTTTAATCGAGTTTTTGACTAATTCGAGCGGCACCCGGAGCGAAACTGCTTCGGTTCCGAAGAACTAGCCAACTGTCACCTGATCGGTTTGCACGCCTGCAGCACCTTCTTCAGCAGAAGCGATCGCCACCAACTTGTCGAGAATTTCCTGACTGGGAACTTGACCTTTGAGAACCACCGTGCCGCTGAGCTGAGCCACATAAACAGTCTCGATATCAGCAACTTCTGGATCGCCGTCAAAAGCTAAAGCAACCCGCTTCGCGAGGCCGCTTTCGTCAAAATTTCCGTCTGGGCCGACTTTAGCAGGAGCGATGGATTGCGCTTGGGCTGCTTGCTGTACTACTTGTGCCATCGGTTCAGCCTGGGGTGCAGGCTTTTCGAGTCCGAACAGTCTTTTAAACCAACCCATAGTATTTGAGTCTCCTGAAAATACACTTTTTACACAATAGCTCTAGAATTCCAAAAGACTTGTAATTGTTGCAAAACTCAGTGAAATTTCTCACAATGTTTTCCGGCAGACTTTCACAATCTCAAATCTCCTCTGATATCCAGATGTTGATTTGGCTATTTTATGTATAGGACGCTACGCCTTGGATTGCAGGCCAGTAGTGGAAATAGTTCCCACTTTTACCTTGAAAAAACTTCACAGCGCGCCGGAATACATTCCCGGTTTGTTTCACTACCGGGGACATCTCGTGCGGGTCATCGAAGTGTGATCACTGATACAGGGGACGCTAACCCGCGCTTAATTGGGGGTAGCCCTGCATATACGCTGTAAATCTAATTCTTAACTTTTTAGATAATATTGTTCTGCTTCCGACCAATTGAGTTTAAGCAACGAATCATCTCCCCATGTCAGCTTGAGACTCGGCTTAATGGCTGTCACGCCCAAAGCGCTAATAATCTGCGCTGCTACAGCTTTCGCCAGTAGTGGCGGTACAGAATTTCCGACTTGGCGAAAACCGTGCCATTTGGTGACGTGAAATCTAAACCAGTCAGGATAGGAATGCAGTCGCGCAGCTTCTCTGACTGTAATGCACCGAGGGGCGATCGGGTGAATTGGTCTCGGCGAAGTATAAGCCCCCCTCGCCCTGTCGGTTCCCGCCCTGAGAGTGTTGCAAACTCCGTCGGGGTGAAGCTTGTAAAAACGGCTGATCGGCTCTTTTTCGCCGTGTTTGGCAGCATGAAACCTTTCCATACATTCCTGAGAATGTTTAGTTCGCAAACTACAAGAGAGGATTTGTCGATCGTACTCGCGATCGTAGGAATAATCATCATCCAAACCATCAATTCCGCGCATTATACTCGCATAAGTGCTGCAGCAGTTTCCGTACTCCGCCATCACCCAATCTCGGTGCAATAACTCGCTGTACTTTTCCACATCCGGCAAATCTCCAATCGCATCCCAAACTGTCGGGACAGCAGGTAAATTAATTTTTTTATAGCGTTTAGGAATTTTAACTTTAGGCAGTATAGTAGTTTGATGAGGGTATTTGGGTAGCTCATAACCTTCTTTGCACCCAATCAAAAATAATCGTTTGCGAGCTTGCGGCACTCCATAGTGAACAGCGTTGAGAACTTGATAATTTTCTTCTACTTTATAGCCACGTTTCAGAAAAGAGCTAATTAAAACATTCAGGAGTTCTTTGTGTTCTCCTGATGCAATTCCCGGCACATTTTCCATTACAAAAAACTTGGGTTTTAGCTCCAAAACTAAGCGCTGAAAGTGAAAAATTAGAGAATTTCGTGGGTCGTCCACATCGCGCTTGCCCATCATCGAGAATCCTTGACAGGGCGAACCGCTGATTACTACGTCTATCTCGCGCCGCCCGATCGCCGATTTTTTCCGAATTTCTGAGCCCGTAAGCTGTGTGACATCTTTGCACAAAATAGAACACAGCGGGAAATTAAACTCGTGAGTGGCGCAGTGAATAGGGTCAATTTCGACTGATGCAAGTACATCAAACCCTGCTTGTTCAAAGCCCAGGGTCATGCCGCCCGCGCCTGCAAATAAATCAACAGCGATCGGTCGCTTTTTCCGATTGCTTGGCATAACATTTCAATAACAAAGTTGCTTTAATTTGCTGTATTTAATTTAACATTTTTCATTATTTCCGCAGCCGCCCGATCGCACACACCTACATCTCCGAGACTTTCGCGCATTTCCCGATAACCTGCCAAAGTTTGCTGGCGTCGATCGGCATTTTGCAGCAATTCCAGTGCGTGATTCACTATATTTTCCGCAGTAGCGTCGTCTTGCAGCAACTCCGGGACGATCGGCTTCATTTGCACCAAATTGGGCGGAGACATAAAAGGAATCGAAAATTTCAGGACGTGGCGAGCAATAATCGCCGTAATCGGACTGACGCGGTAGGCGACAACTTGCGGAACGTCGAGCAAAGCTAGCTCCAGATTAACAGTACCAGATTTAGCGATCGCCAGATCGGCAGCAGCCAAGATTTCCAGAGTTTGATTTTCTAACAAAGTAGCCCGCAAACCGTAATTCTCGATCGCCTGTTCAATTTTGCTGCGAAAAGCTTTGTTAGCAAGCGGAATCCAAAAATGAACTTCCGGCAATTTAGCTTGAATAATTTGAGCGGCCTCAAATATAACCGGCATCAGGTACTTCAGTTCTTGGTGTCTAGAAGCGGGAATTAGGGCGATCGACACCTGTTCCGGCACAATTCCCAAAGTTTTGCGGGCAACTTCCCGGCTGGGCGCAGATTGCATTCTATCCACCAAAGGATGACCAACCCAACTCACTTGAGCTCCTTTTTTTTGATAATAACAAGCTTCCTCTGGGAAAATTGCCAAAAGTTGGTCGCAAATATTGACAATCAGATCCGTATTGCGAGGAGAAATCGACCAAACCCATTCTTGAGGTGCGATGTACCAAACCACGGGCAAATCAGGCAAACAGCGCCGGATATAGCTGCCAATACCGAGATTTGGAGTCAAATAATCAATCAATACAACAGCATCGGGGCGGAAGTTTTTGAGATATTGTTTAGCTTTTTGCTGAACTTTGATGGTGGGCCAAATATACGGCACTGATTCTATCAAACCCATAGAACCAATGCCCACAGTATCGCCTAAAATAGTAGCCCCAGCTTCTGCCATACGAGGGCCACCCAATCCGGTTATTTCTAACTCAAAACCAGCGACGACAGCGTGACGTTTTAAGGCTGCAACTAACAAAGATCCTTGCAAATCGCCAGAAACCTCACCAGTGCTGATAAAAATTTTCATAAACTCCTCAATATCATCGGTAAGGTCGTCAGACTAAAAACTCTTTGAGTTACCTCTAGGTGGTGACTGACGCACCCTACAGATTCCTTCTTCTTCTTCTACTTCTTCCTTCGTGTCCTTCGCGTCTTCGCGGTTCAATAATACTAATTCTTCTTGCCCGAAAGAATTAATATAAGCCTGATTCACTTTTTGCCAGGAATCAAACCGCGCCGCCCTTTGGTTATAGACTGCTGCACAAATCTCTGCAGGTGCTGCAAGTGGGGGTTTTCGGGCAACAAATCCAACTGTTCCAAAGCTTGATTTAGAGTGTAGCCAGAATGGTATAGAATACGAAAAGTTTTCTTCAAAACTAGCAAATCTTCTGGGGTAAAACCGGCGCGTTCGAGGCCTATTTTGTTGATTGCTCGCACTCTCGAAGGATTCCCCTCGACTAGCATATAAGGAGGTACGTCTCGATCGATCCTGCTCAACCCGCCCACCATAGACAAGCGGCCGATGTGGACAAACTGGTGAACGCCCAAAACACCGCTCAATCGGGCTTGAGACTCGATTTTAACGTGTCCGGCTAAGGCTACAGCATTGGCGATAATTACTCGATCGGCGATCGCGCAATTGTGTCCCACATGAACATAAGCCATCAATAGATTATGATTGCCAATAGTCGTGCTTTCCCCGGCTCCAGTAGCGCGGTTAATTGTCACGTATTCCCGAATGAGATTGTTGTCGCCAATTTTCACCCTAGTCAGAGAACCCTCGTATTTCAAATCTTGAGGTTCCAAACCAATCGCCGCACCGGGGAAAATTTGATTGCGAGCGCCTATTTCTGTTAGCCCGTCGATAATTGCATGGGCGCCAATCTTAGTATCCGGCCCGATTTTCACTCTTTCCCCAATTACAGCATAAGCTCCCACTTCTACAGTCGGGTGAAGTTCGGCGCGGGGATGAATCACAGCAGTTGGGTGAATCAAAGTAAGCATTTTTTATTAGTCAGTTTTCAGTTTTCAGTTTTCAGTTTTCATACAAAATCAAGCTTAAATACCCCGTTTATTTCTTAGTCCGCGTCGGCCGACTTCGTTTGTGTAGTAGCGATTTTAATCGCCGAATCATCAGGGAGTAACAAACCAGGATTTAGTATCAGTAGTCCCTTGTCAATTGTCAATTGTCAGTTGTCATTAGGAATAGAGAGAAATTCCCAAATAACACATAACCAATCACCAATCACCAATCACCAATCACCAATCACCAATTTAATCTACCATCGAAAACGTCAATTCTCCTTCACAAACTTTTTGTCCGTCTACTTCAGCCAGAGCCTGCATTTTTGCGAAGCGGCGGCGTTTTACCCACAGCAATTCTACAGTCATCAGCAACTGATCGCCTGGTACAACCTGACGACGGAACTTGACTTGATCAATTCCGGTAAACATCCACAATCCTTGCTTAATGTCGGGCAACTGAGCCAGAACAATACCGCCCACTTGAGCCATCGCTTCGACAATTAATACTCCAGGCATAATCGGCCGTCCCGGAAAATGCCCTTGAAAATGCGGTTCGTTGAAAGTCACATTTTTAATTCCTACAGCCTTCTCGGAAGGCACGTAATCAACAATCTTGTCAACCAGTGCAAAAGGATAGCGATGAGGCAATAATTTCTGAACTTCTTCGAGAGTAAAAGTAGATTTAACCGCTGGAGAATCTTCACCGTTTTTGGTGGGGACGGATTCAGAATTAGCAGTATTGAGGGTGTTAACTTCAGTCAGCGTAGACATTGCTTGAAGACTTTTGAGTGTGGTATTGCAGAAGGCAGAAGGAAGATGCAATCTTAACAGAAGATCACCTGTTTTTTCCTAACTTTTATCTAGGGTAGCTAGAGCTTCCGATTTCAGGGCTTGGGCGAGTTGGACGTGCAGGTTGTGACTGGCTTTGTAAGCCAAGTAGTGAGCTTTTGGCCAAGTTCCGAGCAGACTGAGGTCGCCTGCTAGGTCTAGGATTTTATGGCGCACTGGTTCGTTGGCAAATCTCAAAGGCGGGTTGAGCCAGCCGGATCGATCGCAAACTAGGGCGTTTTCTAGGGTACCACCTTTGATCAAACCTGCTTGTCGCAATTGGTCAACTTGGCGAGCAAGTCCAAAAGTGCGGGCTGGGGCGATCGCCGTCGCAAAACTTTCTGCCTCTGGCGACCAACTGTACCATTGATTGCCGATCGCCTGTTCCTCAAAATCAATTCCGTAACTAAATCGAGTTTCGGCTGACGGTAAAGCCGCTGCAAAAGCATCCCCGTGACGCACCCAAATAGGCTGTTCTAGGACGAAGGAGGAAGTGGGGCCTTGCTTCGATTCTTGAGGAACTAAGCCGGTATGGGCGATCGCCTCTACCCAAACCTGGGCTGAACCGTCCAGCAGAGGCACTTCCGGCCCATCAACCTCAATTCGAGCATTATCCGCTCCCATCCCCGCCAAAGCGGCTAATAGATGCTCTACAGTGCGAATTTGAGCATCTATACCTGCGAGTTCCGTTGAAAGTGCCGTCTGACAAACCGCCTCAATTTTTGCAGGAATTCTCGGAGCACCAGGCAAGTCTATTCTGACAAAATAGCGGCCTTCCCCAACCTCCGCAGGCAAAACTCGGACGCGAGTTTGTGTGCCGCTGTGCAAACCGATTCCCGACAGTTCAAATTCAGATTTTAGGGTGTGAATAGTCATTAGTCATTAGTTAGTAGTCAACTCTCAACTGTCAACTCTCAACTGCCAACTGTCAACTGCCAACTGTCAACTGCCAACTCTCAACTCTCAACTCTCAACTGTCAACTTAGAATCGCTCACCAATCCCAAAGTGAATTTGATTGTCGCCAGTGTCGTTGATACCGTAATCGATCCGGATCGGCCCTAAAGGAGATTGAATCCGCACGCCGAGGCCGTAACCGTAACCGCTACCCGGCTTTCCGCGGATACCGGCAGGGTCGCCCGGGACATCTTCGCCCGTGCCCAAGTCGGTGCCAGCATCCAAAAATAGCGCTCCGCCGAGAAAGGAAATAATCGGGAAACGGTACTCAACGCTGGCTTCTAGGAAGCTGCGGCCGGCTCCCATGTCGCCTTCGTCGTATCCGCGCACCGAGTTGGCGCCGCCCAAGGCAAACGCTTCGTAGGGAGGCAAATCTCCGAATACGGTGCCGCCTCTAAAACTGAATGCCAGGGTTTGAGGGCCGGCGGCAAAGTTAGTGTACTGGACTGGTAGGTACAAGCTGTAGCTGGCCCGCAGGCGGTTTAACAGGATGCTGCCGGAACCTACAGGAATCGATTGTTCCATCCCAAACCGGAGCAGGGAACCGCTAGTCGGGCGGAGGGGGTCGTTGCGCCGATCGCGCACAACACCTGCTTGCAGTGTTGTCAAGTCGTCAGAGCCGGAATCGCTAAAACTTAACAGGTTGCCAAGTTCGTCCTCGGACTCGCGCCTGCCTTTGCGATCAGTAATTGAGACTCGCTGGTACTGCAAGCCGACTGAAGCAGTCCACTCAGAATCGGCAAAAGGATTGCGCGACAGGGGACGGGTGAAATTGATACCGGCACCGGTGCGGACGATGCGGGGTCGATCGTCGTTGGGCAATCTGACTTCCCGTTCCCCGCCGTCAAAAATCACGCTGATCGATCGTCTTCTAAACGCATTAATCGTGTAAGAAGTCCGGTAAGGATCGCCCGCAATCCAGGGGTCAGTAAAACTCAGGTCAAACAGCGTTTGGCGTTCCCCGATTTGTACTTCAGCCCCCAATTTCTGGTTCCTACCTCTCAAGTTTTGCTGCTGGTAACTCACCGTACCGAACAACCCCGTCGCGGAACTCAAACCCGCACCCGCCGCCAGAGAACCGGTATTTTTCTCGATGACGTTGACAATTACTCTTGCCTTGCGGGGGTCAGTCGTTCCCGGTTCCAAGGCAAGTCGCACGTCTTCAAAAATTCCCAAACCAAACACCCGCCTCAAGTCCCTTTCCGCCTTGGTGCGGTTAAAGATGTCTCCGGGCTTAAGTTCTACTTCGCGGGTGATGACAAACTGACGGGTGTTGCCTCCGATCGGCTGACCCGTGGCATCTGTTGCCTCTCCCTCCTTGTTCAGGAAGCGGACATCAACGGATTCGATCTGGCCTTCTGCCACTACCAGGGTGACAGTGCCGTCGTCTGCTACTTGCGGGGCATCAGTGATTTGGCCCAAAACATAGCCGTTCTCTTGATACCACGCATTAATTTTTTTCACTCCCTCCTCAAAGCGGCGGAGGTTGAGAATTTTGCCGTATTGATCGCGGAAGCTTTCGTCAATTACGCTTTGGGGCAGCACTTGCTGACCGGTGATTGTCACTCCCCGCAGCACTGGGTTTGGCTGCACAATAAAAGTCACCCGGACGCCCAACGGGGTGTCTTCGGGTACTGCGCGCACGTTTCTGAAAAAGCCCGTGGCAAAAATGGCGTTGATGTCTTGTTGCAGTTGGCTGCGGTTGGTCGTGCGTCCCGGTTGGGTGCTGATGACTCGGTAAATTTCGCTTTCCAGGTCTTCCGTCGCCCCGGTTACTGTAACTTCTGCAACTAGCACTTGCGGTTCGGCAGCCCCAGCGGGTGCGGGGGTTTGTCTCGGCTGCGGTGCTGGGGCAGAGGGCAATTGGGGAACGGTGTTAGCGGGCGGCCTGGTCGGGGCCGGTATTGTCGGAACTTGGGCGTTTTGAGCGATCGTCCCTGATTCCTCTGGTTTCCCTAGCTCTGCTGCGATCCAGGCGGGCGTTACAGCCGATACATCGGGGGGGAGCGAGCTGCCCTGTGGCGATCGCCCGTGCAGGGCGTTTTGGCTGCTAGAGGCGGGGGAGGGGTTGGATGCTAGCTCGGGTTTGAGTTGAAGGCTCGAAGGCGAAACCGGGGAGGGCGTGTCTGTGAATCGGTCTGGGGGTTCGTTGGGTGCTCCTCTGGCAGGGGCCGCAGCTATTGTTAGAGCTTCGGCTTTGCTGGTTTTAGGGGCTTTGCGATTTTGAGGAGGGTTTTGGGTTAATTCTGGAATGGGGCGATCGGGTAGTTCGATCGAATCAACGGGGGTAACGGCAGCCAAAGTTTCCTCTGCTGATTCAGAGTAGGATGTTTGGCCGCTTGCAGAATTTGATAACCCGAATGTTGCTGAGGCAGTAAAAACTGCCACCAATACAGCAGATAAACGCATTTTTGTTCACTTTTTTAGGCAATCCACACACCACATTAGCCATCAGTCATCAGTCATCAGTCATTAGTCATTAGTCATTAGTTATTGAGTCGGTTGAATTTGCCGCTGACTGCTAACTGTTGACTGCTGAGTGCTGAATGTCCGTGACAAACTGTGCAATTGTAGCGCATTACCAAGGCCTCTAGACTTTCTGAGCGAGAACCCGTTGGAGAACTTGCTGGTAAGCGGTTTCTACCGATCCTAAGTCGCGGCGGAATCGGTCTTTGTCCATCACACGGGCATCGGGGTCGGCTTCTGCGTTGTCCCAGAGGCGGCAAGTGTCGGGACTGATTTCGTCAGCGAGAATCAGATTTTGATGTTGGTCGATACCGAATTCTAGTTTGAAGTCTACTAGAGTGATGCCACACTGGCTGAAAAATTCCTTGAGTATTTCGTTAATTTCGCGGGCGGCGATTTCTAGTTGGTCTACTTGTTCGGGGGTGGCTAGCTGCATTAGCAGCAGTCGGTCGCGGGTCAGCAGTGGGTCTCCCAAATCGTCGTTTTTGTAATAAAACTCCACCAGCGGCGGATTGACAATTGTGCCGAGAGCGAGTCCCGTTTGCTTGCAAAGACTGCCGGCGGCAATGTTTCTGACTACGACTTCTAATGGCAAGATTTGGACGCGACAGACTCGCATTTGGTTGGGGGCCGGCGTGTCGATGAAGTGGGTGGCAATGCCTTTGGCTTCTAGCATCCGAAACAGGTGGGCGGATACGGCGCAGTTGATTTCGCCTTTGCCGACGATGCTGCCGCGTTTCTGGGCGTTAAAGGCTGTGGCGTCGTCTTTGAAGTGGGTCAGCAAAATTTCGCTGTCTTCGGTGGAGTAGAGGATTTTGGCTTTGCCTTCGTAGAGTTTGCGATCAGCTGACATGGCGATTAATAATAAGGTAGATGAGTTTTAGATTTTACAGTAGCTCGATCGGGCGTTATTGGCGAGTTTTTGGATCTCGGCTGCCCCGCTTATGTCCCTGACCGGCGAGTACCCCTACAGGTAGATACCGTGATGGGTGAGGCATAAATGATTCTTTACAAAGGAAAATAGAGATGAGACCTGCTGGGTTCGCGATCCGTGCTGCCTAAACCTCGCCAACGAGACGGGCGCTTAAAAAACATCTATAAAATGGCTGATTTATGCAAGACAAAAAAATTCATATTCTCTTGGTAGAAGATGATGAGGTTGATGTGATGAACGTCCGGCGAGCTTTCAAAAAAAATAACATCGTCAACCCCCTCTACATTGCTGCCAATGGATTAGAAGCTCTAGCCATATTGCGTGGGGAAGGAAAAATAGACCCTCCGATGCCTCAAGCGCGCCGGTTGATTTTGCTGGACTTGAATATGCCGAGAATGAGCGGGATCGAGTTTTTGCAAGAATTGCGACTGGATGAATGTTTGAGGTCGATTCCGGTAATCGTCCTCACAACTTCTAATGAAGATAGAGATAAAGTAAAAGCTTATAATTTGAATGTAGCGGGTTATATTCTTAAACCTGTGACTTTTTCTAATTTTGTGGAAGTGATGGCTACCCTAAACAGATACTGGATGCTGAGCGAAATTCCCTAAAACAGGGAAATTTTAATACAAAATTTTTTTTTATGTGGCTTTGGGATTTTTCAGCGATGCAGTTGTTTTAATTCCTTTTTTCAGACAGCAGATTTTTCGGAGTAATCCACAATTCGATTGTTATGGACAAAATTCTCACAATTCTGATAGTAGATGACGATGCAGTCGATCGAATGGCGATCAAACGCTCGCTCAAGTCCGCTGGTGTTTCGGCAGAAGTTACTGAAGCAGAAGACTGCGCGGATGCCCTGACCCAACTCTCGGTCAGCAAAAATTCTACTCAGGCTACCGCAACACTCTCCAAATACAATAAATCTCAACTTTTAAGCGAGGTTGAGGAGACAGAAAAGGGGCTGCTATTAAATCAAATATTTGAGTGCAAATTTGACTGCGTATTCCTCGACTACGGATTGCCCGACGGAGACGGGCTGAGTTTGGTAAAAAATCTACGAGAAGCTGGGCTGAAAGTTCCCTTAATTGTACTCACAGGTCAAGGCGACGAACAAATTGCTGTGGAATTGATGAAGGCCGGAGCTTCTGATTATATCGCTAAAAACAAGCTTTCTCCCGATAGTTTATCTCGCAGTTTGTACAATGCGATGCGCGTTTACAGCGCCGAATATCAAGCGTTTCATACCAGTCAAAAGCTCAAGGAAAGTGAGGAACGATACAGGTTAGTGTTAGAGGGAGTGAACGACGGAATTTGGGATTGGGATTTAAGTAAAAATGAGGTTTATTGGAACGATCGCCTTTTGGAAATTATTGGTTTGTCGCGGGAGGAATTTGGCAGCACGATGGAAGCTCTATACAACCGCCTGCACCCCGATGACAAGGAGGGAATCGTCGCGGCGCTCGCCGCTCACTTGGAACAAGAAATAAACTATAATGTAGAATTCCGGCTACTACACTCGAACGGTGTTTACCGCTACTGCACTTCTCAGGGAAAAGCTCAGCGCAATTCCCAAGGAAAAGCGCTGCGAATGGCCGGCATGATTAGCGACATTACTGAGCGGAAACAGGCAGAATATGCTCTGGAAAGGGAACGGCAGCAACTGAAACAAATTATTACTTGCGTGCCGGTAGCAATGGCGATGTTCGATACGGAAATGCGCTATTTAGCTAACTCGCACAAATGGCTGACTCAATTTAATTTTGAGTGGCAGTCGCTGACTAACCTCAGTCATTACGAATTGTTTCCAGATACCCCGAATCGCTGGAAAGTAATGTATCAACAAGTGCTGAGAGGTGAGGTAGTTTCTGTGAGCGAAGATGCTTGGGAACGAGCAGATGGCTCTGTTATTTACCTGCGCTGGGCCGCTCACCCTTGGTACAATCCCGACGGTAAAGTAGGGGGAATTGTGATGGTTGCCGACAAGATTAATGAGTTGGTGGAAGCGCGGGAAACTGCCTTAGAAGCTAGCCGGGTGAAGTCACAATTCTTGGCGAACATGAGTCACGAAATTCGCACTCCGATGAATGGGGTTTTGGCAATGGCTCAATTGCTGCTGCGCGCTCCACTGGAATCGAAACAACGGGACTGCGCTCAGACTATTTACCGCAGTGCTGAACATTTGCTGAACGTTATTAATGATATCCTCGATTTCTCTAAGATTGAAGCTGGAGAAATGCGGCTGGAAAAGTCTGATTTTGATTTGGATAACTGCGTTGAGTCGGTGATAGAAATCATAGCGCATTTGGCTGAAGAAAAAGGTATTGAATTGAATATTTTAGTGGACAGTTCAGTGCCCAGAAAGTTGGTGGGGGACTCAGGCAGATTGAAGCAAGTTTTGCTGAATTTGACGGGTAATGCCATAAAATTTACCGATCGCGGTCAAGTTCTAATTCACGTAACGGTGAAACAGGGCAACCGACTGGCAGAGGGTAGACAAGGGGCAAGATTGCTATTTTCGGTGCGGGATACTGGCATTGGAATTTCGGCCGAAGGGCAAACAAAGCTGTTCCAATCTTTTTCTCAGGTAGACGATTCTCCTACTAGACCTTACGGCGGGACGGGTTTGGGTTTGGCTATTTCCAAGCAGTTAGTGGAGATGATGGGAGGCGACATTGGAGTTCGTAGTTTGCTAGGCAGCGGTGCGACTTTTTGGTTTGCTGTACCTTTGGAAAAACAGTTACAAGTTGAGCCTAATGAACCCGAACTTGTGGGCAAGAAACTGTTAGTAGTCTCTGGAAGTGCTTTGAGGAGGGCAGCGGTGCGATCGATCGCTCAAAGTTGGGGCGCCCGCTGCGATGAGGCAGAAACTGCTGCTGAGGCTTTGAGGTGGTTAAAAAATGCCCAGGGCGGGATTTCTCAGCATTCAGGGCAGGCGGGAAAAAGCTGGGATGTGGTGCTTGTGGACTTGCAAATGCCGGAGTTGAATGGGGAGGAATTTGCTAGGAAAGTGCGATCGACCTCGACAGTTGGATTGTTAATCGCCATGACTGCTTTACGAGAACAGCCGAAGGCTGAAGCGCTTTGCAGTCGGGGTTTTAACGGATATTTGATCGAGCCGGTGCGGCCAAGCCGCCTGCTTAAAACTTTGCTGGCGCAGGTGAAGGGAACAGGAGATTTTGGGAGATTGGAGGCTGCTAATACTTGCAAGTTGCCAGCAGTTGATTCTCAATATATTACTCCCAATTCGCCGTCACCCCTGAAAATTTTGGTGGCGGAAGACCACCCGATCAATCAACAAGTTCTTGTCGAACAGTTGGCAGTTTTAGGCTATCAGGCTGACTGCGTGGTCAACGGTCAAGAAGCGCTGGATTTGCTGGCAAAAAAAAGCTATGATTTAGTGCTGATGGACTGTCAAATGCCGGTACTTGACGGTTATAAAACGGCACAAAAGTTAAGGCAAATCGAAGGAAGCGATCGGCATACTGTTGTGATGGCTTTAACTGCTCATGCTATGCCGGGGGAACGAGAAAAGTGTCTGGCGGCGGGGATGGACGATTATCTCAGCAAACCTGTAGATTTAGATGCTTTGGCGGCGGCTCTGAAAAAGTATGAAGCCCGAAACGTTGACGGTGAAAATAAGTATGGAGTTAAAAGTATTAATTCGGAAAATAAATCTCAATTAGCAACAAATTATACAGAAGTTGTGGAAAAAGCGCAGGTTGTGGCTGGGCCGGCACCAAGGGCGATCGCACTTCAAACTTGGGAACATAGAGACTACGACGGACTGTTCGACAAGAGCAGATTGGAGCAACTCGGACGAGTTAATATTAAATTGCCAGAACGACTTTTGCAAGCTTTTGTGGCAGACGCGCAAGCTGATGTAGCTGCTGCCAAAATAGCCGTAGAAGCTAAAGATTGGCAAGCTGTGGAATATCAAGCACACCGTCTCAAGGGAACTTCGGCTAATGTGGGAGTTGCTCTGATGTCGGATTTGGCAACACAATTGGAGCATCAAGCGCGAGGCTTTCAATCTGAAGCAACAGGGGTGGAATTGTCAAATATTGAGAGGATTGAAAACATATTAGTGAGTTTGTCAAGTCATTTAGCCCGGGTTCAAGAATTTGTGGAAACTCGAATGTTTGGTTAATATCTTACTCGCTCGGAGTCGATCGTAGTCGGCGATTTTAATCGCCCTTACAAAAACGAAGTCCCTCTCTAAGAGACTAAGAAATAAAGCGGTGCGGTACGGAGTGTGCATCCTAGATATAGAAATTTTAGGAAAATTTTGTTTTTTTATTTATTCACTCCGTGTCCTCTGCGTTCTCTGCGGTTAATTTAAAAAACAATTAATTTAGCTATGAATTACGATACCCGTACAAACACTATTTTAGATAGCACTTCATTAGAAAATGATGAAAAACTGCTAACGCCTTTGATGATTTTTGCTCAAGAAGTTTTATTATACGAAAACGAGGCTATCTCAGAGCAAGATTCTATAAAGGCTGTGCCGTACTCGCCCGATGAAATCAATAATTTATGTGTTGACAATTGGGTGGCAAAAGTGGCTCGCTGCTGTCGGGAAAGCAAGGTGGGAAAAAAATTACCGACGGCTTTTTACGTTCACGTTTCGGCTTTGCAGACACTCAACCCTGTCCTCGGAATTTACGAAAATTGTGCCAGACGCACTCTCGAAAATATTGATGAAGCAACTTTAGTTAAATTTTCACTCCATCAACCTAAAATATCTTATCTTTTTTACCCTGATTTCGATACAGATGCTCATCCTGCTTTGCAAACCAGCATCCAAATTAATCTAGCAACAGGGGAAGTTAAATGTTTCGATTACAGCAACAGCGAAAATCCTCCTGTTTTGCACCGCAAGGAAACTTTTGTAGCTGCGGATTATCCCCATTACGAAAAGTTTTCGAGGCTGACTCGCTGCGAGGAAGGATGGGGACTGCTTGACAACACTAGCGTTATCGGCACTCGTGAGGGTTGGCTCAAATACTTGGGATATTGCGGTGTGGAAATCCAAGATCATGCTGTTGTCGAGCGTTTGAAACAGGAGAATAGCGAGCTATCAATTCCCAAAATCGAGCGACACAAAGCTGCGATGGTACGCAACTCTCTTTCTAAACCTTTGCGTCTGGTTTTAGAAGCTGATTTAGCGATCGATGGGGCGACTTTTTTTGACTACGGTTGCGGTTACGGCGGGGATGTTAAATATATTGCACAAGAGGGTTATGCTATTTCTGGTTGGGATCCATACTATCAGCCGGATACTCCGCGAACTTGTGCAGATATTGTGAATATTGGTTATGTGATTAATGTAATTGAATCTTTGGCGGAACGCCGAGAGGCTTTACTGAATGCTTGGGAATTAACTAAGAGTTTATTAGTTGTAGCGGCTCAAGTTTTGATTGATGATAGCGACAGAGGTCAAATTGCTTATGGGGATGGGGTGATTACTTCTCGGAATACTTTTCAGAAGTATTACGAACAGGAAGAGTTGAAGGTTTATATTGACCAAGTTTTGAATGTTGATGCAATTCCTGTTGCTTTGGGGATTTATTTTGTGTTTCGGGATGCGGCGGAGGGTGAAAGTTTTCGTGCTTCTCGCTTTCGATCGCACTTATCGACTCCCAGAGTGCGATCGCAAGTTAAGCGGTTTGAGGATTATGCGGAAATGTTGGCTCCTTTGATGGCTTTTGTGAGCGATCGGGGCCGCCTTCCGGTAAAAGGCGAACTAGCGGAAGAATCGCCAATTAAGGAGGAATTTCACAGTTTTAATCGCGCTTGGAGGGTGATTTTGCAAGCAACCGACGCGGATGATTGGGAGAAAATCGCCGACAAGCGCCGCCAAGATTTGCTGGTGTATCTCGCTCTCAACGGTTTGGGCGATTCCCTACGGGATAGCTACGCTTCACGACCTTCAATGCGCCGACTCCCGGCTCAAATCCGCAACGACATCAAAGGTTTGTTTGACAATTATCAAAAAGCTTGCACTTTGGCAGATTTAATGCTATATAGTTTGGGCAAAGCTGATATTGTTGCGGATTGCTGCGAAGATAGTGCGATCGGCTACAAACAGCCCGGTTCCCTTTCCGTTCACGTCTCTGCATTAGAAGAACTTGACCCTTTGCTCAGGCTCTACGAAGGCTGCGCCAACCGCACAATTGGCAGGCTTGACGGCGCGACAATCATCAAATTTTACGCTGGCCAACCTCAAATTTCCTATTTATTTTATCCCGATTTTGACACTAACCCGCATCCAGCCCTCCACACGGCTATGCACATACATTTGCGCGACCTTTCTGTCAGCTATCAAGATTATTCCGATGTGTACAATCCGCCCATTTTAGTGAGAAAAGAAGCTTTTGTTAGTCCTAATTATCCCCATTACGAAAAGTTTGTGAAACTCACCCGCCAAGAAGAAAAGTTAGGGATTCTCGATGGTGGCGCAGTTAAAAAACATCGGGAATGGGTGAAGTGTTTGGAGGAAAATTGCGTAAAAATTAAGGGTCATAAGTTGTTTTGGCGATCGAATGCTGACCCCGAAAAGTTGAAGATGCTGAAAACAAATGCGTCGGAACGCCAGCAGAAAAAGATTGAGCTTAATGCGGGAAAGATTGAACAAACCGCAGAGGGCACAGAGGAGGGAAAAGAAGATGGACAAAAGGTTCAGATTTAAGGAGTTGAGCGTGGTTAGGATTGCTATAATGACCTGAGCGATCGTTAGAGTCAAAAAGTAGCAGGGAAAGAGAGTCAGCACCCCGCTTTAATTTTAGGCGGTTAAAACCGCTATCTCGCTTTCCTCTGAGTTCTCGTATAGACTGAGTTTCCAGCTTCCGAGGTTGTCTCATGAAAATAATTTGGGAAAGAATTGATAATTGGCTGGCAGCCAATGCACATCAAGTGCTGAAAAGTCTCAGACCGGGCGCTACTGATGAGGAGCTCGATCGGGCAGAAGCATTCTTTGGTGTAGAGTTTCCCGAAGATTTCAAGCTGTGTTACCGCGTGCATAACGGCCAGGATGAAGAATCTTATTCCCTGTTCCCCAACTTGGAGTTCCTCTCTCTCCAAAGCGCGATCGAAATATCTGAAAAATGGCAGGATTGTTCAGACGATAATTTTAGGTGCGATCGCGACGACATTTTTGAAGGAATCTGGAACGGTTGGTGGAACCCGAATTGGATTCCATTCACAAACGAAAGCAATGGTGCTTGCGAATGCGTAGATTTAGCCCCAGCAGCAGGCGGAAATGTTGGACAAGTCATTATTGTTGAGTGGCAGGAGCCTACTAGAGGGCTTATTGCACCTAATTTTCGAGTTTATCTGGAGATTTTTGCAGATGCACTAGAACGAGGAGAATATCGGTTCTCTGAGAATGGTTATGGGTTAGTCGATCTAGTTGACTTTGAAATACTCGATCGCGCAGTTGATACTGGTCGATACCGCCCATAAACTGCACCCAGCGCCTGAGCCGTTTGCTAAAGTGCTCGATACCTGTCTAGCAATCGTCTAACTAAAAAAACGTATTGACATTGTACATATATTTTACCTATACTAGGGAGCCTGAATGTATACTTCGTGCTCAATGGCATTACCTTCGTATGGGACGACTCAAAAGCGCGGATCAATCCCACAAATCATCATGGGGTTACTATTTACAACAAGCTGCTGAATCCTTCTTTGACCTATTTCTAGTTGTCGTTGATGCCAGCCGCAATCAGGAAGCGCGTGATGCTGTGATTGGGCTAGATAGTCGGTGGAATCTACTGTATGTGGTTCACATTGAGCGCGAAGAGAATGTCATTCTGATTATTTCAGCACATAAAGCAACTCGTCAGGAGAGGGTAGAGTATGAAGGTTGAAGCATTAAAGCAGCGATTAGACCGAAACCGTCCAATGACTAGCGTGACGATCCGTATGCCCGAAGATGTTGTGGAAGATCTAAAGAAAGTGGCACCATTGTTGGGTTTTTCGGGTTATCAGCCATTAATTCGTGCTTATATCGGTCAAGGTTTGCGCGTTGATTTAGAACGATTTGAGAGCGAGACAGTGACAGCCTTAGTAGCAAGTTTGAAGCGTCGAGGTGTCAGCGATGAAGTGATTGATGAGGCATTAAAGGAAGTCGTTAATGCTAAATCATGTTAATTGTATCTAGCCAGCAGTACAAAAAGGTGATCGATACCTGCACGCGAGGTCAAAAACCCGGTTTATGCCTCAATATCTCAAGGGAGAAACCGGGTTTTTTAGGTTGATAGTGCGTAAGTCTTGTTAAGCAAACTTAATCTTCAAATAATCATCCTCCATCTTCGCCCCCGAAGGTTGCAGCGCCGCTAAAGCTTGCGGCAACACCAAATTACGGCGGTGGTTCCCAATCCGAACATTCAACTCATCTCCCGTTTTGCTCAACTGAATTTGATCCTTAGCAATTCCTGGCAAATACAGTTCAAGACTATATTGATTGTTTTCCTGCACGATCTTAATCGTATTTTCTTTGTAATAAACTTGACTGGGGTCTTCGTCTTTGTAAAGAGTTTCTTTCAACCGTTCCAAAGCTGCCAAACCGCACATTTCTTCTGAATAAAGTGGCACCTCCTTAACTGGCAGTGGCATGAAATCTGAGTGAATTTCCTGACGGTACTGCTCCTGGCTTTCTTTCCAACGTTTGAAAAATGGGTCAGTTACTTCTGCGGGAATAATCCGGTTAGCTACTACTAAATCAGTGGCTACATTGTACAAACTCAAATAGGCATGAGCGCGCAGAGACTCTTTAATTACCATTTTTTCGGGATTAGTAACTAACCTTACCGAAGTGACAGTATTGTCAGTTAAAACCTTTTCCAAAGCTTCGATTTGTTCGTAAAATTCGTAAGGTGCATCCATCACCTCTTTGTCTGGTAAAGAAAAACCCGCAAGTGGTCTAAAAATAGGTTCAACTAAAGGCCGAAGGGCGGCTGATATGCCTTGCAGTGGCTTGTAAAATTTTCTCATGTACCAGCCGCCAACTTCCGGCAAACTTAGCAGTCTCAATGCAGTGCCAGTTGGGGCAGAATCGATAATTAAAACATCAAATTCGCCTTCGTCATAATGCCGCTTCATCCGCACTAAACCGAAGATTTCATCCATTCCTGGCAAGATGGCTAATTCTTCAGCTTGCACCCCTTCGAGTCCCTGCGCTCGCAACACTTGAGTAATGTAGCGCTTAACGGCTCCCCAATTGCCTTCTAATTCCCTGAGAGCGTCTAATTCGGCTCCCCACAAATTCGGTTTCACCAGCCGCGAATCGTGTCCGAGTTCCATGTCAAAGCTGTCGGCTAAGGAGTGAGCGGGATCTGTGCTCAGCACTAGGGTTTTGTATCCCAATTCGGCACACCGCAGCCCAGTCGCCGCGGCTACGGAGGTTTTGCCGACGCCGCCTTTTCCGGTCATTAATATTAAACGCATTGATTGTTTAGCTCGCCTGAAAATTCTTTACTTCTTTATTGTAACGTTCTGTAACAGATATTAATTTAGTGGGGGAATTAATTTTGGCGACAAGCAGCCGCCGGACACAGCACATTTTCGGTCATTCACGAAATTCCTGCCATGTCAAGATAAGTTAAAATTATTTATTTCAGATATCACTTGCGATACATAAAAATCCATCAGGGTTCATCTGTGTTTATCTGCGGTTAAAAAAGGGCTATCGCTCTTGAAACACTACTTTTTATTGCTAAAAAATCTAAGAACAATTCTCAAACATTAGTTTTCACGGGAAATACGAGTTGTTTGAGCACGTCCAACCGCGAACAGTTCCAGTAATCGACGTGCGAAACGATTAAACCGTCGTTGTTGACTTTCAGTTCGCTCCTACCGGCGATCGCCATTTTCGGTTTCCAAGGTAGCGGTGCGCTCCACCTCAAAGTCCAGCGAGTTTCTATAATATCGGACGATCGCGAAATGCCGTGCAAGTCTAGTTTAATTTCTTTAAAAAAAGTCCCCATAAACCCGATCATTTGGCGGTAGCGCTCGATTCCTGTAAATCGATTCACTGGGTCTTCAAAATAAACATCTTTGGCGTAAATGCTGTAAGTCTGATTTTGGGGAAATTTTTGATAATCGTCTTTGAGAATTTCAATAATATCCATTATGATTAGCTATTTGCCTTAAATTATTATAATATAGTTTATACCTGCTTGAGAAAAGGCGGACAACTTATGATCGACCTGTACACTTTTACCACACCGAACGGTCGCAAAGTCTCGATCATGCTTGAGGAAATAGGTTTACCCTACAACGTGCACGTCATCGACATCACAAAAAACGACCAATTTAGCCCAGAGTTCATAGCAATCAACCCCAACAGCAAAATTCCGGCGATAGTCGATCGAGATAACGGCATCACCGTCTTCGAGTCGGGCGCTATTCTGATGTATCTTGCCGAAAAAAGCGGTAGATTTCTGCCCACAGACAAACAAAAATACTTTCAAGTTATAGAGTGGCTGATGTTTCAAATGGCCAGCGTCGGCCCGATGTTTGGTCAGCTAAACCACTTCAAACGCTTTGCACCCGAACAAATTCCCTATGCGATTGGGCGTTACGAAAAAGAAACCTTGCGCCTCTACGGAGTATTAGATACTCAACTAGCAAAATCTGAATACATCTGCGGCGACTATTCTATAGCCGACATTGCTACCTATCCCTGGGTGGCTATTTACGAATTTCAAGGATTGAGCCTCGACAACCACCCCCACCTTAAACGTTGGGTAGAAACCTTACAGAAGCGTCCCGCTGTTGAGCAAGGCATGGCTGTTCCATCATTATAAACCCCGCATCTAAATTGTATTTTCGGGCGGGCGGGCCCCCCCACAAGCAAGTTGACTTTTGTGGAACGGCCTTCTAGCCCGTTCTTAAGAAATAGCGGGCGGGCTAGAAGCCCAACCCCCTACTCCCCACAAGCAAATTGACTTTTGTGGAACGGCCTTCTAGCCCGTTCAAAAAAAGCCCTCAAACTCAATCCGCGAAATGCTTAATAATCGCCTCACCAAACTCCGAACACTTCAACTCAGGCACCGGCGGTTCCATCAACCTCGCCAAATCGTAAGTAACTTCACCATTAGAAATTGCCGCTCCCAAACCCTTCTTAATTAAGTCTGCTGCTTTCTGCCATCCCATGTATTCTAACATCATCACCCCGGACAAAATCAGGGAACCGGGATTGACTTTATCCAAACCAGCGTGTTTCGGTGCAGTGCCGTGAGTCGCCTCAAAAACTGCACATTCATCACCAATATTCGCACCAGGGCCCATACCCAATCCACCCACAATGGCGGCGGCCGCATCGGATAAATAATCCCCGTTCAGATTCATGGTCGCCAAAATCGAATACTCGGCCGGTCGCGTTTGAATTTGTTGGAAAATACTGTCAGCAATTCGGTCGTTGACCATGATTTTTTCTTTCCACTGACCGCTGCCGTGAGTCTCCCAAATTGCAAACAGAACGTCGGCAACTTCTTGACGAATTTTGGCTTGTTTTTCTGGCGTCAAAGCATCGTATCCAGGGTCTATTTGACGAGCATTATCTTCTAAGCTAATGTCAGGATTTTTTTCTTTGTTGCCAAGAATCCAAGACTCTCTTTCAGTCACGCACTGAGCACGAAATTCGGTGGTTGCTAATTCATAACCCCAATCTCGAAAAGCTCCTTCGGTGTATTTCATGATGTTGCCTTTGTGTACCAAAGTTACTTGCTGCTTTTCTTTTGGTAACCGCAAAGCGTGGGTAATGGCGCGCCGTACTAAACGCTGAGAACCTGTTTTGCTAATGGGTTTAATTCCGATTCCAGAATCGAGGCGAATTTGTTTTTTGCCATGTTCTGGTGTTGCTGGGATTAACTCATTATTGAGGAATTCAATCAATTTTTTGCCGATTTCGCTGCCTTTTGCCCATTCAATTCCGAGGTAAATATCTTCTGTATTTTCCCGGTAAATAATTACATCTAGGAGTTCAGGAGTTTTGTGTAGCGATGGTGTTCCAGGATAATATTTGCAGGGCCGCACGCAGGCGTAAAGGTCAAAGATTTGCCGCAAAGCTACGTTTAGCGATCGAATTCCGCCACCTACGGGCGTTGTCAGCGGCCCTTTGATGGCGACTCCGTATTCTTTGATGGCGTCTAAGGAATCCTGGGGCAGATATTGGTAAGTACCGTAGACATCGCAAGCTTCGTCGCCTACATAGATTTTAAACCAGTTGATTTTTCGATCGCCACCGTAAGCCTTTTCTACCGCAGCATCCATGACTTTCTGGGATGCTGGCCACAAGTCAACGCCGGTACCGTCGCCGCGAATGAAGGGAATAATTGGGTCATTGGGGACGATCGGCGAACCGTCTTTGAAAGTAATTTTAGAACCTGTTGTTGGGGCTACAATCTTTTCGTACATATCTTAACCGTGGGGATAGGAATGTTCCCTATTTTGCCACGATTGTCTGCCTAAACCTCAATTAATCCTAAATATTTGTATAAATTTTTGATAAATTGATTTTTAAGCGCAGATAACAGCAGATAAACGCAGATAAACGCAGATGTTTTTGGGATGTCTGCATTTATCTAGCATTCTATTCTTTTTGCATATTCTTCTTCACAATCCACAAAATACACCAGATGACTATAATCACCGCAACTATTTTGGAAACCGGGCCCAGATAATCCTCTACAAGTGTATAATTTTCCCCTAGTTTATATCCGGCAAAAGTCAGAAAACTTACCCATAAAAGAGTGCCGCCTGTTGAGTAAATTAAAAAAGGAATTAAAGGCATATTATTGATGCCAGCGGGCAGGGAAATTAGGGTGCGAACTCCTGGTACTAGGCGACACAAAAACACGGCTTTGTTGCCGTGTCTGTTAAACCATCTATTTGCTTTGTCAATATCAGCCCCCGATACTGTGATCCACTTACCGTATTTGTCGGCTAAATTCCTCAAGCGTTCTTCGCTCAATAATTTACCGGCATAGTACCAGGGCAGAGCCCCCAGAACTGTACCGATTACTCCTGCTGCGATCGCCGGTGAAAACTCCATTCTGTTCTGGAATACCGTGAATCCTGCCAGCGGCATAATCAATTCTGAGGGGATGGGAGGGAAAAGATTTTCTAAAAACATCAACAGGCCAATTCCGAGATAGCCCATCGACTGCATTGTGTTAGTTATCCATTCAACCATTTTGATTTAATAATTGGTAAGAAGAAGTCATGACTCAGTAGTCATTAGTCAGTAGTCATTAGTCATTGCTCGTTCCCAGGCAGAACCCGGGAACGAGAATACTATGATTAAGTTCCCGAAGTCCAAGAGTTTGTGTACTCAATTTGCTCGGCCGTCAAGGTATCAATGTGAATACCCATTGCTTCCAATTTGAGACGGGCAATTTCTTTGTCAACTTCCACGGGGATTGAGTGAATACCAGGCTCTAGTTTGCCTTTGTTCGTAACCAGATATTCGCAGGCTAAAGCTTGGTTAGCAAAGCTCATATCCATCACGGCGCTGGGGTGTCCTTCGGCTGCTGCCAAGTTGATCAAACGACCTTCGCCCAACACAATAATCGACTTGCCATTATTGAGGTGATATTCTTGAGTGAAAGACCGGACTGTTTTCACGTCGGTGCTTTTTGCGCCGAGGGATTTGAGGTCAATCTCAATGTCGAAGTGACCGGAATTGCAAACAATTGCGCCGTCTTTCATGGTCTCGAAATGTTCGGCACGAATGACGTGTTTGTTGCCCGTAACGGTAATGAATATATCTCCGACTGTTGCTGCTTCGTCCATCGGCATGACGCGGAAACCGTCCATCACTGCTTCGATCGCCCGAATCGGATCGATTTCGGTGACAATTACGTTAGCACCCATACCACGGGCGCGCAGTGCCGTGCCTTTGCCGCACCAACCGTAACCTGCAACCACAATATTTTTACCGGCTAACAAAATATTGGTAGCGCGGATAATGCCGTCTAGGGTAGATTGACCGGTGCCGTAGCGGTTGTCAAAGAAGTGCTTGGTGTCGGCGTCGTTGACGTTCATTGCGGGGAAAGTCAGCACGCCGTCTTTCAACATGGCGCGCAGGCGCACGATGCCTGTGGTAGTTTCTTCGGTAGTTCCAATTAAGTCGGAAATTTGGTCCGGGCGGTGCTGGATCAGTGCGGCTACCACGTCGCTGCCGTCGTCGATGATAATATTGGGGCGGTGGTCTAGGGCTGTGTAGACGTGACGTTCGTAGGTAGCCGCGTCTTCTCCTTTGAGGGCGAAGACGGAAATGCCGTAGTCTTCAACTAAGCAAGCCGCTACGTCATCTTGAGTGCTCAAGGGGTTGCTGGCGATCAGTACGGCGTCGCCACCGCCGAGTTTGATGGCGATTGCCAAATGAGCGGTTTCTGTGGTTACGTGGCAGCAAGCAGCCAAGCGAATGCCAGCGAAAGGCTTTTCTTTAGCGAAGCGTTCTTGAATTTGCCGCAAAACGGGCATTTCCCGGCCGGCCCACTCGATGCGTTGCTTTCCCAAGGGGGCGAGGGACAAGTCTTTGACTTCGTGTTTAATCTTGACGGATGTAGCAACCATGTATGTTATTTCTCAGAAATCATCAAACTTTGTTAGTTTTAGCAGATTAAGTCATCGACGGGCAAGTGCTGTGATTTTACTCGATCGGCGTCGGCGGTGCTAATCTTAAATTTTGATTGTATTTTAACGATTAGCGAGCGAGTCAATGGAGTTACCCGCACAGCGAGAGTCAAACATTTCTGTCGGCCGATGGAGCTCAATCTTTTGTGTTAGCGTGGCGTTCTGGAATTATTTGACACTCTCACTTGGGCTGCTGGCAGTTTGAGCGCCTTCGTGATTGCGTTCCCGGCTTGGCGGCCTGCAGATATCATCAGTTGGTTAGGACTTGGTTCAGCAGGGATTAGTTTCGCGTTCCAAGACATCTTCAAATACTTTTTAGCGGAAATATTGTTGCTGTTGCACGAACCGTTTCTATTGGGCGAGCGGATAATTGTAGAAGGCTTTGAAGGTACTGTTGAAAAGATTTTGCTGCGTTCAACTCAAATTATTAGTGATCGGGGAGAGCGAGTTATCGTGCCGAAGGCGATCGTATTTACCAATTCAATGCGGGTACTAACAACCATTCCACACAGGCCAACCAACCTGCGTTTAATTTAAGCCTACGATACCGGCTTTCCTGAGCAATTGAAACCTTGGTTAAAGCTATTTCCGAAGTCGAAGGCGTTTTGTCCCAAACAACTCCAGAAGCTGATACTTCATCCATTAACCAAGATTCTTTGCATCTTATTGTCCCCTATTGGAAGCTGCTGGAACAAGCACCGGTGCGATGGACAAAAACCCTGGTTATGGTGGCGATTAAAGTAGTGTGCGTCTGGGCGGACATTAAAATTTTTCAACCGGTAGCGGTGACTTTGTACGATCGAACAATTTACCGTGAGTTTTGAATTTTGAGTTGGGAGAGGGAGAGAGTGGGAGAGGGCGAGAGTGGGAAAAATCCTCTTGCTTCAGGCTTGACTTCTTCACCCTTGAGTTCTTCCCTCAACACCCATCCGTTAAATCCCGTACACTGCGCGTTCCCGAACTTCACCCTGATATCAAATCCGCGCTTCATCGTCGGGCGTAAAATCGAGTCAATATCCAACACTCAACCATTATTCAGTTTGGCGACCCGGAGTCAACAGTCAGCAGTCAACAATTCCGGAGGAGTGTAACCAGAGTTGATATGACTTCTCCCTTCTGACTTTTCAAATCAAGCAAAAGGCGAGCCTCTTTCTCATTAGCGCGCCTCCTAATTGAATTTTATTTTGTTGTCAAACGTAATTGAAGAGAGGGTTCCGGTTGAAACAAATCATGAAGTCGTCTTGCTAGCACGGCGGCGACGGGCTGCAACCAAGCCACCTAAACCGAGAGCCAAACCAGTCATTGTCATCGGTTCGGGAACTGCTTCTGCGCTCACTGTGAAGTCTTGGAAGTCTGAGTCGTTGCTGTTACCGCGATCGTCGAAGCCAATTAGCGTGCCTCCGTTAAACAGAGAATCCAATCCGTTTGTGAATTGTCCGGCTGCTTGGAATGTGGCAGTTGTTTCTTTGTCGAGCGCGTTCCACAGTTGCGATTGCCCGCCAAACACCGCTTGCTGGCTGCCGCTGTTCAAGCTTGAGGTCGAGTAGACACTGCCACCCCAGCCACTGTCGAGCCCCAAAGTGTAAATTTGATTTGCCAGGAATGTGAATACTGCCGAGCCAGAGCCCACGACTGTATTGCCCAGAGTTCCTTTCCATTCGTTTTCCCACTCGTTGTCTGAGGATTTAGTTTCCGAAAACAGGGTGCTAACTAGAGAGACCGCCGAGTCCTTCACACTGTAGATTCCCACAGAGGATTGGTACATACCGTGAGATTGTTTGAAGTTAAACTTGACACTGGTATCTTGGCTGAATGTGATGCCGTTGGTACCAAAGGAGAAGGCTTGAGCTGGAGCTCCGGCGCCAAACAGAGCTGTGGCGGCTGCGGTAGCTGTGAGGGCGGATAATAGTTTGGTATTCATAACCTGTTCCTTTTGTGCGAGGGTCTTAATAATTTCATTATGCGATACTTTTTTGTATTTGGTTCACTTTAGGTAAAGTTTGACATATTCTTTATCAAGCCTTTACATAACCTTCACAAATGCTGTCTATCGCCTCGGCTCGCGGGCGATCACTCCCTAAAAATACCTCCTAAATAATTATAAAAACTGTGGATTGAAACCTTGCAGTAGCGGGCATGGGAGCGCGGATCAGCCAAACTGATTTGGATCTGGCTTATGCTAATTTTTTATTTGATTTTCAAGTCTAAATCCTCAATACCAAACACTTAAGTATAAATACGGTAATATTTGTGTGTACTGACAGTTAGAGTAGTTTTATATTAACCAGAAACTGGGAATATTTGTTTTTTGGGACTTTTGTAGGGGAGTTAAAGTAGTTTATCTATCGGGTAAATTACGTACAAAATGCGATCTTTGGGTTTACGTATTTTGGTTAAATTAAGTAGATACGGTGGCGTGAGATATCCCAAAGATGCGATCGACGAGATGCGATTTCTGCAGATTGAAGCGGTAAAAGAGCGGATTGCGCCTCCACAAAGATTGTATAGAGAAGCTCTGGCCCCGTCCTTGCTCCCGATCGCCCGCATCAAAACAGACCGCTGTAGCGTTCCTCGGCCCAAGGTTCGCCCCGCGGGTGGTAGCCGTTGCGTTCCCAAAAACCGAGTTCTTCGGTTTCTGTAAATTCCAGGCCGTTAATCCATTTAGCGCTTTTCCAAGCGTACAAGTGGGGAACTACGAGCCGCATTGGGCCACCGTGGTCTGCGGATAGAGGTTCGCCGAAGACGGTGTGGGCGAAAAAGTTTTCTTCTCGGAGGAAGTCGGCGATCGCAATGTTGGTAGTGTAGCCGCCATAGCAGTGTTCCAGGACGTGCAGAGCTTTTGGATCGACTTCTACATACTTCATAAAATCTGTGACTTTGACTCCCGTCCACTGCACGTCGAGTTTTGACCACCGAGTGACGCAGTGAAAATCCGCAGTAAAGTTACTTTGGGGCATGGCCTGGAAGTCCGACCAAGTGAAGGTTTTTGGTTGTGCCAATCCCCAGACTTTAAATTCCCAACTCTCAATGCTAACGGAGGGGGTATCCCCGTAGGTCAACACGGGAAAGCCGTTGGCGAGGTATTGACCTGGGGGGACGCGATCGCTGTTTTCTGATTCTGGCTTGCGAAAAAATTTGCCCAGCATTGATTCACGCTCTACAGTAACCGACTGCAATCCTGAGTATAACTTGCAGAGATGAGCGCATCGCAATTCATCTCAAGGTAGAAAGCTTTCATCACTTCTGCCGAAATAAAAATCCCACAATCCTGCCTGATGCCAACCTACTTATGCCTTCTGAGAGAGGCCAAGCTAAAAATTACAAAATATATCACCCCAGAGTATGAATTACCTAACCTTAAATTTTATCGCAATTAATGGTGCATTTCCGAACCTTTGATGTATGGTTACAATATGCTCAGATGCCATATGTAAAAAAATTGATGGGGTAAAAATCATGATCAGAAGTTGCTTGATTCCGTTGACGGTATGCTTGATTGCTTGGTGGGTGACTGCCGGGACTGACAACAGAACGCTAGACGGAATTCCGGCTCCCATAGCTGCAATTATTGGAATGTGTTCGTTAATTTGGTTGGTCGCAGTGTGTCCTTGGCCTGTTGAACTCGCTCTAGTCTTGGCAGTCGTGGTTTTGGGCAAAGCTTACCTGCAAAAAATCTTGAAAGTCGGCTGAATTTTCAGGGCGAGCGCTCCTATAGTTTGCGGGAGCGCGATGATCGAGTGCTGCTACTTTGTTGAAATTCTTCGCGATTTGTCTGGCTAATTTGTCAGATGGGGTCCCAAAGGCGGAACCAACCCTAGAATTAGTGAAATTCAATTTAGATATTTAGGTTAAAAATTAGAACATAAAGATCGACAGAGAAACCCGGTTGACTAAGATCAACCGGGTTTGTGAGGACCTGAAATTTTGACACATCCCGCACCACTTGCTGAGGGCTTCGACACTGGGAACCCAAGAAACCGGGTTTCTGAGTCCAGAAGTGTTGCTGTATGTGCATAAAATGGCGAGCTGTTAAATTGGCAAGCGATTGATATCTTTATTAGAACCAATTACTACCATCACCTCGCCTTTGCTCAAGCGTTCGCTGGGCTGCGGATTGATCTCGAACTTGTGGGCACGACCGACTGCTAGCAAGTTCAAACCATACCTGCGCCGGAGTTCCAATTCGGAGATGGTTTTGCCATCAAACTTTTCAGGAACGAGCAACTCAACAATGCTGTGATCTGGGTCGAGGTCAAAGCGTTCTAAAATGCTGGGTTTTGTAAGAAGGCGGGCTAAAGAGCAGCCCATTTCTCGTTCGGGAAAAACTACATGATCTGCGCCGACTTTTTTCAACAGTTTTAAGTGAGTTTCCGAAGAAGCTTTGGCGATTACGTTACTTACCCCGCCTTCCTTAAGATTTAGGGCGGTGGTAATGCTTTCTCCTAGGTAATTGCCGATCGCAACAATCACTGTTTCAAATTCAAATATACCGGCTTCCGCAAGAGCGCTAGGCTCAGTAGAATCTAACTGCACAACGTGAGCAGCAATGCGATCGTTCAAAGCTTGAGTCACTTTTTTTTCATCGGTGTCAATTCCCAGGACTTCGTAACCCAAACCGTGCAGAGTAGAACACACAGCTTTGCCGAAGCGTCCCAAACCAATAACTGCAAACTGCTTGTTTTCGGCGCGCAAAGTCCGAAAAAAATTTAAAGATGACAGGTTCACTGAATATCCAGCGCTAAGCGTCTTGCTGTTTAAATTTTAGCAGAGACAGCGCCGCCTCCTTTTGGTTTTTGGGTAAGTAGTAAAAGTTGATTTGGGTTGTCACCCATTGTTTAGATTATCAGCAACGAGGCAAGATTTTTTTATCCCACTAACAAACTTTCCTCAGCATACTTAAAAGACCTGGGTTTTGGGTCGCCGAATGCAGCACTCATCAGCAGCAGCACGCCAACACGACCTATGTACATTGTAGCAATCAAAACCAGCTTACCGATCGCTGAAAGCGTGGGTGTAATCCCAGTGGAAAGACCGACCGTGGCAAAAGCTGAAACTGCTTCATACAGCGCTGCGATAAATTCTACTTGGGGATTGGTTAGCTCGATTAAAATTGCAGATGTGAACGCGACCAACAGGGAACCGAAGACTACGCTAATGGTTTTCAGAATCATTGCTGGCGGGATTTGACGCTGATAGCATTCCACATCTTCCTGGCCTTCGATAACTGCTGTGGTACAGCAAAACAATATCCTAAAAGTTGTGGTTTTGATTCCGCCACCGGTGCTGCCAGGACTGGCGCCGATAAACATCAGCGCGATAGTCAGAAATAGCGAGGATTCGGTCATTTGGCCAATGCTAATGGTATTGAACCCCGCCGTGCGGGGGGTAACAGATTGAAACCAAGCTGCCATCACCTTTTGAGGAAAATTTAGAGCACCGAAAGTGTTTGGGTTGTCGTATTCCAGCACCAAAAAGGCTAGCGTTCCTAAAATTAAAAGGACAGCGGTTGTAGTGGTAACAACTTTGAAGTTCAGGGAAAAAACTGTGCAGATAGGGCTTTTGTTGAAGCGATCACGCAGCCACAGGTACATTTCCATAATTACTTGATAGCCGATTCCCCCAAATATGATTAAACCGCTGACGGTGAAGTTAACCATAGGCGAACTGATGTAGCCGATCAAATTATCTGAATAGATGCTAAAACCCGCGTTGTTAAAGGAATTAACGCTGTGAAATATAGCAGACCACACACCCTCTTTAAATCCGTATTGGGGGACGAAAACCGTCATAAGCAAAAACACTCCTGTTAATTCAAACAAAAGCGTTGTTGCTAGAATTGACTGCACGAGTTGTACTACGCCGGCTAGCCCGGATTTGTCGAGAGATTGTTGCAGGGCAATTTTGTCTTTCAAACCAAAGCGGCGGCCCAATAACAGCAGCAAGAAAGTCGTGGCTGTCATGTAGCCCAAGCCTCCTATTTGCACGAGTAAAACTAGGCACAGTTGCCCCCAAAAAGAGTAATATTTTCCGACATCCACAACCGACAAGCCCGTGACGCAGACAGCGGAAGTAGAGGTAAACAGTGCTGTTATTGGATCGCTCCAAGTTCCATCAATTGTGGAAAAGGGCATCATAAGTAATAGAGCACCTGCGAGGATGACAGCGAGAAAGCCCAAAGCAATGGTTCGCGAGACAGTCATTCGATTTTAGATTTTAGATTTTAGATTTTAGATTTGAGAGGGAACCACAAATGGATTTTAGATTTGAGGTTTGAGAGGGAAGCCACAAATCGATCCTCGGGCTTGAAATCAGGACATCTCTATCTGGCCAATGCCGGAGACCGATCAAACTCAATCACCAAATTCGATGACAACAGCGGGAAAATAACGGTAGAATTCCTTTAATAACTTGCGATCCGGCGATGACATCAACACTTTACCAGCAAATTCAGCAACTTTACGACGCTTCTAGCGGTTTGTGGGAGCAGGTGTGGGGCGAACATATGCACCACGGTTACTACGGCCCGGATGGCAATTTGAAAAAAGAGCGCCGACAGGCTCAGATAGATTTGGTAGAAGAACTGCTGGGCTGGGCTGGAGTGCCGTCAGAGAAGGCACTCTGTGAACCTTACCGCATTCTCGATGTCGGTTGTGGGATCGGCGGCAGCACGCTGTATTTAACTCAAAAGTTTAGTTCGATCGCTCAAAATAATTTAAAGTTCGATGGCGGGGCGGATCAAGATTATAGCCGATCGTCCGAACAAAATAAAACGGGCGCTAGCGTTACAGCGACCGGGATTACTCTGAGTCCGGTACAGGCCAACAGAGCGACCGAACGCGCTAAAATTGCCGATGCTCAAAGCAATGTGAACTTTTTGGTGGCCGATGCTTTGAATATGCCTTTTCCTGACGAGTCTTTCGACTTGGTTTGGTCGCTCGAGAGTGGCGAACATATGCCCGACAAAATTAAGTTTTTGCAGGAATGCTGCCGCGTGCTCAAGCCGGGAGGAACTTTGATTTTGGCAACTTGGTGTCACCGCCCGCTGGGAGAAACGGCGGGTGAATTAACTGATGAAGAGAGAAAGCAATTGGCAGAAATTTACCGGGTTTATGCTTTGCCTTATGTGATTTCTTTGCCGGAATACGAGGAAATTGTCCGCAGTTTGCCTTTGACAAGTATTCGCACCGCTGATTGGTCAAAAGCTGTTGCTCCTTTTTGGGATGTGGTGATCGATTCTGCTTTGACTCCGAGCGCGATTTGGGGTTTGCTAACGAGCGGTTGGACGACTATTCAAGCAGCACTTGCTCTTGGATTGATGAGCCGTGGATATCAGAGCGGGTTGATTCGTTTTGGGATGATTTGTGCTGTAAAATAACAGGGATAGATCAGAGAAGTTTTGAGTCTTGAGTTGATGAGTAAGGTGCGTATTACGCACCTACAGAATATTATTTGTGTGGTGCGGGTGTGAGATTTATGGGCAATGATTCGATTGGCAAGTCTTGGATTGATAAAAATGGTTCGGCTCCGCAAAGCTGGGTGAGGGCATTTTGGGAGTTTTCTCGGCCGCACACAATTGTGGGTACTAGCTTGAGTGTATTGGCTTTGTACGCGATCGCCCAAAGCGCGCGACTGTTTGTGAATCCTGTATTTTTGCCCCTAGCTTTTGCGTGGTGGGCTTGCATTTGCGGCAATATTTATATTGTGGGATTGAACCAGTTAGAAGATGTTGAAATTGATCAAATAAATAAGCCGTATTTGCCGATCGCATCGGGAGTGTTTTCTCGGAAAACCGGCGAATTAATTGTAATTGCAACGGGAATTATAGCAATTTTGACTGCTGTTTTACAAGGCCCGTTTTTGCTGGCTACCGTTGGCGTTAGTTTGGCGATCGGGACTGCTTATTCTCTGCCGCCAATTCGGCTGAAGCGGTTTCCTTTTTGGGCGGCGCTGTGCATTTTTACGGTGCGGGGCGCGATCGTAAATTTAGGGTTATTTTTGCACTTTAATTGGGTGTTAGGTTCGGGAAGGGCGAAAAGCGCTTTTTCTGGCTGGAGTTTGGAGAGTGTGTCTTTTGAGATTCCTGCGGAAGTTTGGGTGCTGACGGTTTTTGTTGTGGTGTTTACGTTTGCGATCGCCATTTTTAAAGATATCCCCGACATGGAAGGGGACAAGCAATATAATATTACTACGTTTACGATTGAGCTGGGCAAGCCGGCCGTCTTTAATTTATCTCGCTGGGTGTTGACGGTTTGTTATTTGGGCGCGACTTTGGCGGGAGCGATCGTATTGTCTAATGTTAATTTAGTGTTTCTGGCAGTTTCTCATTTGGCGGCTTTGGGTTTGATGTGGTTTTGGAGCGCGAAAGTGGATTTGGACGATAAAATAGAAATTGCTGCATTTTATCAGTTTATCTGGAAGTTGTTTTTCTTAGAATATCTGATTTTTCCCGCAGCTTGTTTGTTGGGGTAGAAGGGGAAGAAGGAAGTTCGGCAACGGATTCGCTCCACGGATGTAACGGATGTCAGGAAGAAGGAAGAAGGAAGAAGGAAGGGGGAAGAAGGAAGGAAGAGTTAACACATTAGAACAAGTTGGCAATTACAAGTTAGCGAACTCCCAAACAACCAAGACAACTATGGCTTCTCAAAAAAAATCGCGGAAATCTGGCTGCAAACTGGGTGCCGAAGACTCTTTGAAATTAGCTTGGGAACATCACCAAGCGGGACGTTTGTTAGAAGCTGAGAATTTGTACCGGCAAATAATAGAAGTGCAGCCGGAGTCAGCAAATGTGCTGTGTTTGTTGGGAATAGCGGCGAGACAGCAGGGAAAGATTGCAGAGGCGATCGACTTTTACGAAAAGGCGATCGCCCAAAACCGCGATTTTGTAGAAGCACATTTAAATAAGGCTAATGTTTTGCTGGATATACGCGAGTATCAAAGGGCGATCGCCAGTTACGAACAAGTAATCAAAATCCAGCCCCATTCCGCACTCGCCTACAATAATTTGGGCTGGGCAAAACAGCAATTAGGCGAAAGAGACGCGGCTATTTTATATTACCAAACAGCCCTGCAATTGGATCCAAATCTGCACGAAACAGCACACAACTTAGGACATTTATTTAAACAAAAAAATCACTTAAGCGAGGCGATAGCTTATTACCTCCACGCTTTAAAAATAAATCCCAACTTGACATATTCCCTGATGGGCTTGGCAACAGTTTTGCAGCAGCAAGGTAAATTAGCCGAAGCTTTCAACTGTTACCAGCAAGCGGTAAAACTTGACCCCAACAATCCCGAGGCTCACAACAATGTAGGAGCATTTTTCTACGAACAAGGCAATGCAAAAGCAGCAATATCCTACTACAGACAAGCATTAAACTTAAAGCCCGACTTCGTGGAGGCAATTAACAATCTCGGACACGCTTTGGTCGATTTAGGAGAGTTTCAAGAGGCTTTTTCTTGTCACAGTCGAGCCTTGGAATTGCAGCCCGACAACGCCACCGCCCACCTGGAATTAAGTTTAACTTTGCTATTGTTCGGAGATTTTCAGCGCGGTTTTGCTGAATATGAGTGGCGGTGGCGCACTCCGCAACTACAACCGAGGCAATTTAAACAGCCGGTTTGGGATGGTTCGGATTTGCAGGGGAAAACTATTTTACTCCACGTCGAGCAAGGCTTTGGCGATTCTATTCAGTTTATTCGCTACGCGCCGATTCTTCGGAGCCGAGGCGCTACAGTTATGGTGGCTTGCTATCCAGAACTGATGCGGTTGTTTGCGACAGTTCCTGGTATTGAATATTTATCAGTTAGTCTGGAAGGTTTGCCAGAATTTGACGTTCAGGCACCTCTGATGAGTTTGCCGCGAATTGTGGGGACAACTCTGGAAACAATACCAGCAAATGTTCCTTATTTAGAGCCGCCTGCTGAGTGCAAATTTGCGCTTTCTTCCGATGCAAAATTGAAGGTAGGGATTGTTTGGGCGGGGAGTCCGCAGCGCCGGAAAGACAATCAGCGTTCTTGCAGCTTGAGCGATTTTATTCGATTTTTAGATGTTCCGGGAATTGCTTTTTATAGTTTACAAAAAAACTTGTCGGAGATCGATCGCACTTTGTTGAACCAACACTTAGTGCCGGATTTGAGTCCACATTTGAGCGACTTTGCTGATACCGCTTCGGCTATATCCCAACTGGATTTAGTGATTAGTGTCGATACGGCTGTGGCGCACTTAGCCGGTGCTTTAGGAAAACCGGTTTGGGTGCTGCTTTCTTTTGCTCCTGACTGGCGTTGGCTGCTGCACCGCGAAGATAATCCTTGGTATCCAACTGCGAGGCTTTTCCGCCAAATTCAGCCGGAAAGTTGGCAAGAATTGTTTGAGGAAGTACAGGCGGCTTTGAGTTTATTTGCGATCGCCAATACTGCTAGTTATTCCGATGATTCTACTCACAAGCAGCTTGACTCCCTTTCGCTTGCAATGACTGGTAATAATAAGCCTGACCTCGATTTTGTGGCTCTCAAAAGGACAGGTGCAAGCGTGGTTAAAGAGAGTAAACAAATATTTTTGAGGGCGAGCGAAGGGTTAGCGGAACGCTCCAGCGCTAAGCAATCGCAGGGGATTGAGACATCGGTTGCGATCGCAACGGGTGGCCATAGCCCGGTTGTTTTAGAGGATTTGTTGCGACAAGCAGAACAGTTAATGGAAACAGGAGATCGGGAAGAGGCGATCGCCCTTTACGAACAGATCATATCTCTTGACCCAAATTGCGTTCAAGCGCGGATTAATTTTGGTTTTCTCAAGCAAGAAAAGGGCGAATTAGACGCAGCTATTCCGCACTACCGAGAAGCTTTAGCACTCGATCCAAATATTCCTCAAACAGCTTACAATTTGGCAAAGATTTTTGAGGAACAAGGTCAAGTGGAAGAGGCGATCGCACATTACGAACAAGCTCTTGTCGCGGAACCGAATTTCGTACCCGCCCTGATTAATTTAGCCGTGGCGCTGCAAGAAAAAGGCGAACTTGTAAGGGCGATCGAGCTGTACCGGCGAGCGCTGGAAATTCATCCGCATAGCTGGGAAGCTTACAACAATCTCGCAACAGTGTTGCAAGAACAGGGCAATTTAGAAGATGCGCTGGAGTATTATCACAAAGCTCTAGAATTGCTGCCGGATTTTGTGGAAGCTATCAACAATTTAGGCAGGACATTTCTGGAAAAAGGCGCGGTAGAAAATGCAATAGCCTGCTACAGACGAGCGATTCATTTAAGTCCAAATCACGCTAGCGCTCACCTGAATTTATCCTTGGCTTTGCTGTTGGTGGGAGATTTGGAAAATGGTCTCGCTGAATATGAGTGGCGCTGGCAAATTAAAGAATTTCACACTGGTCATTCCTGTTTTTTGACGGGGCCGGATAATACTGTTTCGGCCAGAGAATACCGGCCGCTATGGGACGGTTCTGATTTGGTGGGAAAGACTATTTTGCTGCACGCCGAACAAGGTTTAGGCGATTCGCTTCAGTTTATTCGCTACGCTGCGATCGTCAAAAATAAAGGCGGTAGGGTAATTGTTGGCTGTTACCCGCAATTGCACCGTTTATTTGCAACGGCTGACGGCATTGATTTGCTAATAGTTAAAGGCGAGCCACTGCCGGAATTTGACGTGCAAGCGCCGATGTTGAGTTTGCCGTATATTCTTGGTACAAAGCTGGAAACAATACCGGCAAATACTGCTTATTTATCTCCGCCAGCGGGTGCTGAATTTGGACTTTTGCCCGATCGCAATTTGAAAGTTGGGATTGTCTGGGCGGGGAATCCAAAACACCGCAAAAACAAGCAGCGTTCTTGCAGTTTAAGCCAGTTTATGCCGCTTTTGGACGTTTCGGGGGTAAGTTTTTACAGCTTGCAGAAAGAGGTTTCCGAGGCCGATCGTGCGCTGTTGAATCAAACGTCGATCATAGATTTGAGCCCGCATTTTGGTGATTTTGCCGATACTGCGGCTGCGATCTCCAAACTGGATTTAGTCATTAGTGTCGATACCGCTGTCGCCCATTTGGCGGGCGCTTTGGGCAAACCAGTGTGGATTTTGCTGGCGTTTTCGCCGGATTGGCGGTGGCTGTTGGAGCGTGAAGATAGTCCTTGGTATCCAAGCGCAAGGCTGTTTCGCCAGCATCAGCGGGGCGACTGGGAGGATGTTTTCGATCGGGTGGCGGAAGCTCTAGGCGCGGTTGCTGCAGCATTTGTGCCGTCGGATTCGGCGGATGCAGAGTTTCGGCGGGGCGTGGATTTGCAGCAGCAAGCCGATTTTGGCGGTGCGATCGCTTGTTATGAGCGGGCGATCGCGATCGATCCTAATTACGCAGCCGCGCACAGCAATTTAGGCGTTGTCAAACAGCAAGCGGGCAGGCTAACAGAGGCGATCGCGCACTACCGACAAGCCCTAGCAATCGACCGGAATTTGGCTGAAACTGCAAGCAATTTGGGCAGCGCGCTGGCGGAAGCAGGGGAGACTGAAGAGGCGATCGCAGAATACGAGCGGGCGCTTTGTTTGAACCCGAATTGTGCGGAAGCGCTGATTAATTTAGGCCTGTTGCGGGAAAAACAAGGAGATGTTGCGGAGGCTGTAAGGTGCTACGAGCAAGCGATCCAAGTCAATCCTAATTGCGCGGCGGCTTATTTGAATTTGGGAATTGCTTTGGAGGAACAAGGGGAGGAAGCGGGCGCGAATTACGAACTGGCGATCGCGAATTACGAACGGGCGATCGCGATCGAGCCTCATTATTTCGATGCCTTGCACAACTTAGCATACGCCTCGATCCGACAGGGCCGAGTTGCAGATGCGATCGCATACTACGATCGAGCTCTGGCGCTGCAACCGGATTGGGCAGAAACTGATCTCGCTTTCGGGAGTTCGCTGTCTAGCCCCGATAAGTTGGATGAGGATTTAGCTGTTTGCCAGCAAGCGATTCAGGCATCGCCAGCCAGTGCACAGGCTCACGGCAATCTAGGAATTGTCCTGCATAAACAGGGCAAAATTGAAGATGCGATCGCCTGCTATCAGCAAGCTTTGCTCCTGAAACCCGACTTTCCACAAGCTTTGAACAATCTCGGCAAAGCTTTTGAGGAAGCGGGAAAAATGACAGAGGCGATCGATTGTTACCGTCGGGCGATCGAACTCAAACCCGGTTATATCAATCCTCTCACCAGTTTGGGAAGTGCTTTGCACGATCGCGGCCAAGTTGCAAATGCTGTCACCTGCTACAGCCAAGCAGTAAAATTTAATGTCGCTAACCCGGAAGCTCACCTAAATTTAGGTTTAGTTTTGCTGCTGTCGGGAGACTTGCAGCGTGGTTTTTGCGAGTACGAATGGCGACTCCTAGTTAAAGAAAAACAGTTCCGAACCCACAACTTTATTCAGCCGCTTTGGGATGGCAAAGATTTGCAGGGAAAAACTATTTTGCTTTGCCCGGAACAGGGTTTAGGCGATGCAATTCAGTTTATCCGCTATGCAGATTTAGTCAAACAAAAAGGCGGTAGGGTAATTGTTTGGTGTTTCCCGCACTTGCAGCGCTTGTTTGCACAAGTTTCGGGAATCGATGGGTTAATAGTTAATCCAGAGGATGCGCCGGATTTTCAAGTGCGCGCGCAACTCATGAGTTTGCCTCACCTTCTGAGAACAACTTTAGAAACTATACCCGCCAAAGTTCCTTATTTAGCTCCCCCGCCCGGTTGGGAATTTACTCTCAATTCAACTACTAATTTGAAAGTAGGGATTGTGTGGTCTGGGAATTCTCAATACTCCCAAAATAAGGTGCGATCGTTACCCCTAAATTTGTTGACAAAACTGTTAGATATTCCCGGAACACAATTTTACAGTTTGCAAAAGGAAATAACAGCAGACGAGCGCGCTTTGTTAGAGCAAATGGCCGTAACAGATTTAAGCTCTTATTTGCACGACTTAGCGGATACTGCGGCGGCAATCTCGGCTCTGGATTTAGTAATTTCTGTAGATACTTGTGTGGCACACTTGGCTGGTGCTTTGGGCAAACCCGTGTGGATTTTGCTCTGTTTTGTGCCGGATTGGCGGTGGATGTTGCATCGCGAAGATAGTCCTTGGTATCCTACGGCGCGGCTGTTTCGCCAGTCAACAGCGGGAGATTGGGAAGGAGTTTTAAAAGAAGCTGCTTTGGCCCTGAGAGAAAGAATTGTCCAGCATAAACCAGCTATACCGCCAAGAGAAATTCAAATCAATATTGAATTATATCAAAAACAGTTTAATCAGGGAAATATTCTCAAGTCGCAAGGAAGATTTACCGAGGCGATCGCTTATTTTAAAAATGCTTTAGTTTTGCACCCGAACTCGATAGAGGCCACAACTAATTTGGCCGTGACGTTGCACCAAACAGGCGATTTAGCCGAAGCTACTACCTATTATCAGCGCGCGATCGAGATAGATCCTAACTGCGCTCAAGCGCAGAATAACTTGGGTATTTTGCTGCAAGATCAAGGCAATATAATGGCTGCTATATCTTGCTTTCAAAAGGCGATCGCCCTGAATCCGGTTTACGTCAAAGCTGTCAACAATCTCGGCGCCACACTCCAGCAGCAGGGCGATTTGGCGACTGCGATCGCCTGTTTTCATCAAGCACTTTCTGTCAATTCCAATTATGCGCCAGCCCTGGTAAATTTGGGTGCGGCGATGCAAACACAATCTCAGCTAGCCGAGGCTGAACGCCTTTACGAGCGTGCAATTGAAGCAGAACCTAACGATCCTACAGGACACTATCACCTGGGAACGTTATGCTTGGCTGCGGGAAAAATAGAACAGGCAATTTCTAGCTTGGAACGAGCCATATCTTTGAACCCTAATTATAGAGAAGCTATTACTAATTTAGGCAGTGCTGTTGAACAATTAGGAGACGTAAATCGAGCCATTTTGTGTTATAATCAAGCTATAAAAATTGATGCAAATTGTGTTAAAGCTCATTTCAATTTAAGCTTAGTCTTGCTGTTGACTGGGGATTGGCTGCGCGGTTTAGCAGAATACGAGTGGCGCTGGCAAACAGAACAGGCGAAAAAATTGCCACGGTTGAATTTTGACCAACCAGTTTGGGACGGTTCAGATTTGAATGGGCAAACTATTTTGCTCCGCTCCGAACAAGGTTTGGGCGATGCGATTCAATTTGTGCGATACGCGGCAATTGTGCAGCAAAAAGGCGGCAAAGTAATCATTTCTTGCTATCAAGAACTGAAGCGTTTATTTAAGCAGATTCCTGGCATCAAACAAGTGGCTGTTCGGATGGATGAATTGCCGGATTTCCAAGTGCAAGCACCTCTGATGAGTTTGCCTCATATTCTGGGAACCAATTTAGAAAATATACCCGCAAATGTTCCTTATTTAGCTGCGCCGCCGAATTGGCAATTTTCCCTAAATTCCGATCGCAATTTCAAAGTTGGGATTGCGTGGGCGGGAAGTTCGGAACATTTGAAGGATTTTCAGCGATCAAGCGATTTAAGCTACTTCCTGACATTGTTAGATATTCCCGGTGTAAGTTTTTACAGTCTTCAGAAAGAAGCGTCGGCGGAAAATCGTACTTTGTTAACTCAAATTCCCGTGATAGATTTGAGCGACAATTTGAACGATTTTGCCGATACTGCGGCAGTGATATCGCAACTAGATTTAGTAATTTGCGTGGATACTGCTGTCGCGCACTTAGCCGGTGCTTTGGGTAAACCCGTATGGGTTTTGCTGTGTTTTATGCCGGATTGGCGGTGGATGTTGGAACGCGAAGACAGCCCTTGGTATCCTACGGCGCGACTGTTTCGGCAGCAAACACCGGGCGATTGGGAGGAAGTATTCGATCGCATAAAAACAGCTTTGCAAGAGTTAACAAGCTCCTTGGTTATTGCGAGGGAAACAAATCAATCGCCAAGCCTCCTCACTCCCAACGTAATCACAGAAACTGACGGACAATTTTACATAGCAAATGCCTTAAAAAAACAAGGTAAAAAAGCAGAGGCAGCCGCTCGCTACGAACAAGTAATTGCCGCCTCACCCCGCCACGCAGAAGCCCACAGTTATTTAGGTTATCTCAAACAGGAAAACGGGCAAATAACCGAGGCTATTTCGCACTACAAACAAGCGCTAGAAACCAATCCCAACCTGAGCGAAACAAACTTATACTTGGGTTCTGCCCTCGAAGAACAGGGAAAAGTCGCAGAGGCGATCGACTTTTATAATAAAGCAATTCAACTACGTCCCAACTCGCCAAATTGGCGCTTGAGACTAGCCTTAGCTTTGCTTTTAACTGGAAATTATGAGCGCGGTTTTGCAGAGTACGAATCGCGCTGGCAAACTCAACAATTGGATCAGCGCTCTTTTGAGCAACCGCTGTGGGACGGCTCGGATTTGCACGGAAAAACAATTTTATTGCACCCTGAACAAGGTTTTGGCGATACGATTCACTTTATCCGCTACGCACCTTTAGTTAAGCAAAAAGGTGGCCAAGTTGTTGTTGCGTGTCATGTCTTGCTGAAGCGTTTATTTGAAGGAATTGCAGGAGTCGATCGAGTAGGAGTCAGGCCGAGCGATTTGATAGATTTTCAAGTGCAAGCCCCGCTGCTAAGTTTGCCGCGAATTCTGGGAACCACTTTGGAAAATATACCGGCGAATATTCCTTATTTAGCTCCGCCACAGGAGTTTAAATTTTCCCTAGAGCCGAACAATAAACTAAAAGTAGGTATTGTGTGGGCGGGCGGCCCGCTGCACCGCAACAATCATCGGCGATCGTGTAAATTGAGCGATTTTCTGAAATTTGTAGATGTTCCGGGAGTGAGTTTTTACAGTCTTCAGAAAGATTTGTCAGCGGGCGATTCCCTACAGGATAGCTGCGCTTCACGCACTTTATTAAAGCAACACAAAATTGAAGATTTAAGCGAACATTGCGTCGATTTTGCCGACACCGCAGCAATTATTTCGCAACTCGATTTAGTAATTTGCGTAGATACTTCTGTGGCGCATTTGGCTGGTGCTTTGGGCAAACCCGTCTGGATTTTGCTGTCTTTTGTGCCCGATTGGCGCTGGATGCTGGAACGCGAAGATAGCCCTTGGTATCCCACCGTGCGGTTGTTTAGGCAGCAAAAACCGGGTGATTGGGATGGAGTTTGCGATCGTATAAAAGCAGCCTTGCTAGAGAGGGCGGGTACGGGGGCATCGCCCCTACAATCTACTCGTCCCCAGACTCAGCCTGGTAACGCAGATTGTGATACTCCGCCTCAAATTCAACCCCCAGAAACTCCCCCACAAATTACCGGAATCGGCATTAGTTGGCCCCTCAGCATCACCAGCGGCTGGGGAATTTACGCCATGAATTTAACACTACAACTGCGGCAAAATCCCGCCTGGGAAGTTGCACTTTTAGCACCGCCATCAATCACCTCAGAATCGATGAATCCGCTGCATAAATCGCTGTTATTACCTGTAATTGAAAAGCAAAAAACTTTTCAGGAATTAGTAGCAGCCAATTCCGACAAACAAATCAGTTGTAATTTTCCCGTACTTTACGCTTTGGGGAATAATTTAGCATCCTCTGGAGTTGACAATCAAATTACCAGCGCTTGTCAAATAGGAGTCATATTTTTTGAAGACACGCGAATCACAGCAGAAGCACTAGAAACAGCCAAAAAATATAGCGTGATTGTGGCCGGTTCCAACTGGAATGCCGATGTTTTGAGAAGCCACGGCTTGACTAATGTGGCGATGGTAAATCAAGGAATTGACCCCACAATTTTCCATCCTGCACCCAAATCTAATCTATTTGGCGATCGCTTCGTCATCTTCTCTGGCGGCAAACTGGAATATCGCAAAGGTCAAGATATTGTAATTGCCGCTTTCAAACGATTTCGCGCCAAACATCCAGAGGCTTTGTTATTAACAACATGGCACAATTTTTGGCCTCAGTATATGTTAGGAATCGAACAAACCGCCAACGTTGCGGGACTTCCCAATATCAACCGCGACGGAAGTTTAGGAATTTCCCAATGGTTAGTGGCTAACGGTTTGCCGATTGACTCTTTTATCGACATCGGCTTAATTCCCAATCACCTCGCTGGACAAATTTTGCGAGAAGCCGACTGCGCTGTTTTCACCAACCGCTGCGAAGGCGGCACTAATTTAGTCGCGATGGAAAGTATGGCCTGCGGAATTCCGACTATTTTATCAGCAAATACTGGTCATTTAGACTTAATTTACAGCAACATTTGCTATCCTTTGTGGAGTCAAGGACGAGTTAAACCGACTGCTCCTTTTTCCGGTGTAGAAGGTTGGGGAGAGTCTGAGGTTGCAGAAGTTGTCGAGGCTTTGGAACAAGTTTATACTAATCGCGAAGAATCAAAACGTCGCGGTTTAGCTGCGGCTAATTTTATGCTGGATTGGACTTGGGAAAAACAGGTTAAGCGCTTTCTTGATGTGATACTTAATGTGATGAGATAAGACGGCGGTTTCAACCGCGTCTACACAAACGAAGTCCCTCTCTAAGAGACTAAAGAATAAAGGGGGTAAAAAGCCAAAATTTAGTATTATTACAGGTAATCTGCCGCACTTAATATGATTTAAACTTTTGAAACCACACTCCTGTTTCATCAATTGTATGCAGAGAAAATGACTCGTCTTTCATCACCTCAAAATCGTGTACTGCTTGCTTGCAGCCCTCCCAGTGTCCGTAATCATCAACTTGAATAAAACCCTTAGAAATCACGCTGTCATAAAGCGTATTAAATATATCCATTGTTGACTCATACCAATCTCCATCAGCGTGCAGAAATGCTATACTTCCTATTGCTAACTTGTATGTGGGTAAAGTCTGGGCAAATAATCCCTTAATCGGTACAACAATATCTCTAACTTGCAGTAATTCACAGATTTTATCCAAATTTTCACTAATTGAAGCTTTGAGAGTTCCTTCGCCAAAATCGGTAAGATTTGCAGGTATTCCCTGATGTCGATCGATCTCCGTAGGCGCCGGCATTCCTTCAAAGGTATCAAAAGCATACAGCACTCTGGGACGGCGACTGTAATGTTTAATTACAAATGCCATTAAGGCTGCCGATCCGCCTTTACAAGTTCCGCATTCTACAAAATTTCCCGGCAAATCTTCCACACATATTTGCTTTGCTAGGGAGTATAGCGAGAACAGTCGGGCTTCACTCAATAATGTGTAAGGTTTGATAACTAAGAGTATGGCTTGAAACTCGTCATCAAACAGCTTATTTGACAATAGAGCCCCTCGCAATGACGATGCTTTTATTTTCTTTAAGAAACCATTGGTACACCAAGTCATGTTATAGCCAAAGTAATCGCAATAACTGCTATCAATTTTATATTCATCTTCGTGTTCGGACAGAAACTTTTTCAATGCTTTGTGAGGTCCGCTATTATATGAAGCATCTTGAACTAAATCCGAAATAATTCCGTCTTCAATCACAATATATTCTTCCGGCTTAAGATACGAATGGAAGAACTCCAAGACGTGCTTGCTGGTTTCGTAGGTATGGTCGGCATCTTCTATTACCAGCAAGGGACGCGGCAATGAGTTGATAAAATCTGGTGTCAATATTTGCTGTAAAGCTCGTCCGTTTCCTTCCATGTAAGTGACGCGAGGATGTTGGACTGAAGTAACTTTGAAAATATCAATAGAATAAATGTGGCCGTCAATGCCAAAATTATTTAGCATATCTCCGAACCACAAAGCACTACCACCATGTTTTGAGCCAATTTCAATAATTGTGAGCGGTTTTAAGTTCCAAAATAACAGGGGGTACAGTGTAAAATCGAAGGGATTTTTCAGCATTGGTACGCCTCGGTATGAATAGTTCAGAGTGGCGTTTTGAATTAACAGCATATGTTCGCGAGGAAGAGTTGTATTCCACGAGCGTTGCTGTGTGGGTATTTTTATTTGCAATAAAGTCATAGTTAAATTTTCAACTTGCACTTGTGCTTGGCGGTGCGTGGGATCGATCGCCAATTCCGCTTTAGCCGCTGCAAGTGCTTCTTGGTACCGTCCCGCATGGCTCAAACAAACAGAGCGCAGGTAGTACATTCCTGGAACATTGATATTTAGTGAGGCGACTTGTTCAGCTAGTCGCATAGCTTGCACCGGATTATTGCTATTGAGTAATGCAACAGCTTGTTGCATCATTTCATGCACTTGTCGTACAGTGATTTCTCCATCGACCAACTGATTGTTTGACATACCGCTGATTGAATAATCCTGCAAATGTACTGGCAACTGCCAGGAAATATTGGGATCTGGTTGATGTTTTACTGGCTCGACATTGCCCCGCCAAGCAGCCCCCATAATTTGCATTGTTTGATATACTACTGTTTGCCATCCCCTTTGCTTCAAGTAATCCAAACCTCGTGCAACAGCGGGAGCCGCTAAATCGTGAAATAAAATTATCGCATCTTCTTCAGCCAATTTTTCACACGCAATGGCATCATTTAAGGGGCCTTCACCTTCGTGTTCCCCGTCAATAAAAATTAACGACCATTTGTGGTTAAATTGAGCGGAAAATTCTTCGACTCTTTGGGGGCTGTAGCCTGGTATTAGCTCGACTGATGTTTGCACGCCCGACGCATTTAGAGCACCTTGAATTGAGTCTATTACGCTTTGTCTAATGTCCTCTCTTTCTAATAGCGGATCGACGACATCTAACTCAACTCCTGCCAGCGCTAAGTGACAGGCAGACCACCCTAGCCAGCAGCCTATTTCTAAGGCTTTTTTACCTTTGAATTGCAGAGCCGTATTGTAAAGAATATGTGCTTCGTCGCGGCTGAGAAATCCGACTGAATTAGCACGGCGATCGACATACCAATTGTGCTTAATTTCCCGGCGCAAATAAGACCACGAACAAGTCTGAGTATCCCCAACAATCATGTTGGGAAAGTACGCATCTGGGAGAATAACTTTCAATCCGGGCGAGACGTAATCTCCGGCGGGCAGCAAAGTATTGTTTGTGATTTCAGATAACGGCGGTAATGTCATTTTTTCTGGTGTTAAATTAGGAGAATTGGGCTTTTTTTTCTGTTGGTAGCGGAGACTAATTTCTATTTGATTTCCGTCCGTTGTTGCTAATTTTACCAAGTCGTGTTTGTGGCCAGTCATGTGCAGAATGCCGATCGCCTCCTGTGGCAAATACGGCTCCACAAAACAGGCTTGGTGCTTGTCCCAAACGGGCAAACCAAAGTTGCAGCTCCAGTTGCACCGAGCCGGCAGCATCTCTGTTTTGTCAAACATTTCAGTGCCGTAAACTAACCGATTTAAAGCTATTTGGTCGGTCATTAAAGAAACGTGCCGCTGCAATCCCTGTTCCAGATATTCGGCCCAAATTTCCCAATGGGGGGCGTCTTTTTGCAGCGCGAAAATACCTGCATTTATGGTTGGATAGCTGTGCAAATGTTGGGCTACTTCTTCCCCAAAGGCTGCTTGATAATCCCGGTAAACAAATTGCCAGTACCAAGGCAGTTTGCCGTAAGCTAAATAATAACCCCGGTCGAGTTCTGCAACAACTGCTAAACCCCGTTTAGCCGCGCCTTTAACTAACAGTTCAACAGCTTGCCAATCTTGTACCCAAGCATCGGCATCTATCCAAAGGTAGATGTCAAAATTGGGAAAATATCGACGGAGAAACGGACGCGCTAAAAGTCCTTTGAGATAGTGAGGGGCTTCATTTTGACCCGGAAAGTCAAAGTCCCAATCGGGCTTTTGAATGATATTAACTTGTGTTTTTAACCACTGCAACTGTTCGGGAGTGCAGCCGAGATCGAAAAAGCCGATCGCCACATTTTCGCCCTCTGGTTTTTCCCGCACCGATAAAATAGTACCTCGCACCAATTCAAAGTAATTTGCATCGGCGGCCGTGATGATGATAATCTGCATAAATAGCTTTTCTTATACAATAAACTGCTGAGTATACCGTAGGGTGCGCCTCGGCGCGTCTTACTATAGTGTAGGGTGCGCCTCGGCGTGTCTTACTATAGGCTAGCAATATTCATAAAACTATACTATCGAGGAGGAATTGTGAAAAACCACAAAGGGAAAGTTTATCTAGTCGGTGCGGGGCCCGGAGATTGTAACTTGATGACAGTGCGATCGCACAAACTGCTATCCCAAGCCGAAGTCTTAATCTACGATGCTCTCATCGACATCCCGCAACTCGAATTAATCCCAGCAACTTGTCGGAAAATCGAGGTCGGCAAACGCGGCGGCAAACCTTCCACGCAGCAGCAAGAAATTAACCGTTTGCTGGTAGAACATTGCCAACTAGGCAAACAAGTAATCCGCTTAAAAAGTGGCGATCCGTTTATTTTTGGTCGTTCTAGTTCCGAGATTCAAGCATTAATCACAGCGGGCTGCCAGTTTGAAGTAATACCCGGAATTTCGTCCGCCTTAGCCGCACCTTTACTAGCAGGAATTCCCCTCACTGATCCGGTGATGAGCCGCTGTTTTGCAGTGATGAGCGCCCATGAACCGGATGCTCTGGAATGGGAAGCTTTAGTGCAGATAGAAACTTTGGTAATATTGATGGGAGGGCGCAATTTAAGCGAGATCATCTGGCAATTGCAAAAGCACGGACGATCGCCCGAAACTCCGATCGCCATTATCCGAGATTGTGGCCGCCCCCAACAGCAAATTTGGCTCGGCACTCTCTCCAACATTGTACAGCAAACAGCAGGTCAATCTCTATCGCCTTGCGTGAGCGTAATTGGGGAAGTAGTCAGATTGCGCGAATATTTAATCCAGCCAGAAAGCACACATATGATCGATACACCAGTCACCACTAATAACAGCCAATTGCCGCTAGCAGGAAAAACCATTTTAGTCACGCGATCGGTTTCTCAGTCTGCTGAATTTAGCGATCGACTCCAGCAACAAGGAGCCCGCGTTATCGAAATGCCTGCCTTGGTAATTGGGCCGCCTTCGAGTTGGGAACCATTGGATAGTGCGATCGCACAATTGTCAAGCTTTCACTGGTTAATTCTCACTTCCCACAACGCTGTAGACTGCTTTTTTCAACGATTACAAGCAAAAGGCAAAGACGCCCGCAGCTTATTTGGTATTAAAATCGCAGTTGTCGGCAAAAAAACAGCAGAAAGTTTGCGATCGCACTCTTTACAACCAGACTTTATTCCCCCCAACTTTGTCGCCGATTCCCTAGTCGAGAACTTCCCCGACAACTTGCCAAACTGCAAAATCCTATTTCCGAGAGTAGAAAGCGGCGGCAGAGAAGTTTTAGTTAAAGAATTCACCGCCAAAGGAGCGCAAGTAATAGAAGTGCCAGCTTACCAATCTTGCTGTCCCGAAACTATCGATCGGATCGCCCTATCCGCACTCCAAAATCAAGCCGTAAATATCATAACATTTGCCAGTTCAAAAACCGTGCATAACTTTTGCCATCTCATAGAACAAAGCCCGCAATTGTCCGGATCTCAGGATTGGTTGGAAAGCGTTTGCATCGCATCCATCGGGCCGGAAACTTCCAAAAGCTGTCAGAATTTATTGGGGAAGTTAGATGTGGAAGCCAAAGAATACACGTTAGACGGATTGACTGAGGCGATCGTCCAATGGGTTACAAAATATCAAAATTTGTAAGTGCCATCGAACAGCAGTTAATTATCTAATCTGTAGGTGGTAAAAGGGTTATAATACCAATTTAAAAAATTTCCGGGTAAGGACACGGCAGTGCCGTGTCCCTACAAATGCTCGCGTACAATCTCTCGGTTGCAAAACTTTTATGAATTAGGACAATACTCCGGACAATTTTTGGAACGATACTACAAGCTTTACAGGGCAAGGATCGTAAAAAAGTCGAATTAAATGTAAGTCAGGGGTGGAGCTGACATTGATTTAATTATCCACAGTGGCTCAAAGTCAAGCGAGCATAAGCCATTGGGCTATATAAAAACTGTCCGGACTATTGTTAGGATACAATAGTTGTAAAATAACTAGGAGTAAATATGACCGCAAAAGATCAACTTCTTCAAGAACTAGACCAAGTACCAGAACCTATGTTGAAAGAAGTGCTTGAGTTTGTACTAGCCCTGAAGGCAAAACAGCCTGTAAAATCAGAAAAAAGTGATGTTTGGAACGCTTACCTAGCATCTAAAAAAGAACGAGAGGAGGTTTACCGTCGCCTTGCCAACTCCTAAATTTCTCTCTCTCGATGAAGTGCTAGAACTTCATGCAGACCAGATTTCTAGCTTTGGTGGCACTCCCGGCGTTAGAGATGAAGGCTTGTTGGAGTCGGCTTTGGCTCAGCCACAAGCAACTTTTGGCGGGGATTTTTTGCATCCAACGATTAGCGAACAAGCTGCCGCCTATCTCTATCACATCGCGATGAATCATCCCTTTATTGACGGCAATAAACGAACGGCTTTTGCGGTGACAGATACCTTTTTGCGTTTGAATGGTTGCGCTCTGAATTTGACGGACGATCGAGCATATGATTTAGTCATGCGAGTCGCGCGGGGAACGATGACTAAGGAAGAATTAAGCAGGGAGTTCGAGTCATGTATTGTTTAGTTTTAATAAGAAAGTTGGGCAGCCTGCAGGGAGATTAATTAAGGTACGCAGTGGGCACCATACAGTGAAATAGGGAATCGCGGAACAAAAAAGCGAGTAAAATTATCACTAAAGAACAAAGCCGAGATCCTTTGCGTCAAATCACCAATAAAACTAAAAACAAAAAAAGTACCAAGGATCGATCGCCCTTTCTCCCGCAAATCCCGCTACCCAACTACTAATTAGCAATACCCATGAATATAAACTTTTCTCGTTATGACACCTTAACCACGCTGCTAGCAGGAACAACCGCAGCCTTAACCATAGTCATCAGCCAACCCGCGATCGCCAAAACGCCCCAAGAAGTCGCCAGCATTGCCGGTCCGCTGACAGTACAAATTAACAGTTCCCTCGGAGACGGTTCTGGCGTAATTATTGCCAAAACAGGCAAAACTTACACAGTTTTAACAGTCAACCACGTCGTAGAGAAAGCAGACGTGAAATACACCGTTCGCACGTCTAAAGGCAAAAACTATCAAGCAACCTCCGTCACCCGCTTGCAAACCGCCGAAACTGACCCGGATTTAGCCGTAGTCAAATTTGAAAGCCCCGAAGAATATCCAGTCGCGACGATCGCAGATTCCGATCAAGCCGTCATCGGCACTCAAATCTTCGTTTACGGCTATCCCGCTACCGGCGGACTTTTCGGCGCCGAACGAGAACCAGAACTCTCTCCCGGACTCGTTACCAGCCGCCCCGGCAACCGCCCGGAAGGTTACACTTTGCGGTATCAGGCAGTAACTTGGAGTGGCATGAGTGGTGGCCCAGTTTTTGACTCCGAAGGCCGAGTCATCGGTTTACACGGACAAGGAGAATTCGGTTTCGCGCAAACGAGTTCCGGCGAAGTCGCCCCGATTAAAACCGGATTTAACGCAGCAGTTCCAATCAATACATTTATCGCGAAGCTAGTGGCGGCGGGAATCAACAAATCCGAGTTGAAAGTAGACAATACTCCCGCCACGATCGGCCCGGTATCCACCGCCAATCCGCAAGACGCCCAAGCCTATTATTTTCGAGGACTTTCGCTGTTAGATCAAGGAGATGCTTGGGAGGCGATCGCGGATTTCAACAGAGCACTCGCTTTCAAGCCCAAATATACCCCTGAATTGTATTTTAATATCGGTAATGCCCGCACTTTCATCACCGCCAGCTTGCCCGAACTCGATCCCACTCGCGGTTCCAATGCTATTCAAGCATACACGCGGGCGATCGCAACCAATCCCGGTTTTGCCGACGCCTACTACAACCGAGCTTTAGCTTACCTGGACAACAAAGACCAACCGAAAGCAATTGCTGACTTTCAAAAAGCAGCAGAACTTTACAAGCAAGGCGGAAGAACAAGTGCGTATCTAGACGCGCTCAACAGAATCAAACAATTGCAGTAGAATTAGAAGTTAACAATTAAGAATTAAAAATGGGATTATTCATTTTTAATTCTTAATAAACTTTATACAAACAGCAGGTAAATAACAATGACTGCTATAACCTTAAACCTCAACTCCATAATTAAACTAAATTCAGAACAGTTTTATCAAGTGTGCGAAGAAAACCCGGAATTGAAATTAGAACGGAATGCCAACGGAGAATTAATTGTCCTGCCACCCACGGGAGGAGAAACGGGAAGAAGCAACTCCAAATTTAACTTACAAATTGGACTTTGGAACGAACAAACCCAACTCGGTGAAGCCTTTGATTCCTCCACAGGATTTACTCTGCCCAATAAAGCCGATCGCTCTCCCGATGCGTCTTGGGTAGAAAAATCGCGCTGGGAAGCTTTAACACCTCAACAAAGAGAAAAATTTATCCCGCTTTGTCCCGATTTTGCTGTGGAAATTCTCTCTCCAACTGATAGCTTGAAAAAGACTCAGGAAAAAATGCAAGAATATATGGAAAATGGCTGTCGTTTGGGTTGGCTGATTAACCGCAAAAAACGGGAAGTTGAAATTTATCGCCCCGGCCAAGATGTGGAAGTTTTACAATCTCCTCTCACTCTTTCTGGGGAAAATGTTTTGCCGGGATTTGTTCTCAATTTGCAAAAAATTTGGAATTAGCAGAATTCAATTATCAATTATATCATCTTCGGTAAAATAAGCGTAACCAGTTCGTAGTGAGGAATGCAAGTCCGAGCAAGTTGGATTCAGATTAAAGCGGGTTACTTCAACTTGCGATCCTATCCGCCCATGCTAGAAAAAATTATCAGTTTATCGATCGTCTCTCCGCTGTTATTTGCGGGCGAGTTTTATCTGCATCATTTCTACATTAAACCCAAAAAATTCCTCGAAATTTCCGAAGAAGATGAAGGCGTTATCATCAAAGACAGCATCGACACTTTAGTGTTAAAAGAGCAGTTGTGGCTGATGGTAATAGAATCAAATTTGTCCTTGAACTCGATAACTAAACTGGATTCGGGAGGAGAGGTCGAATTAACTCCACAATTTGGTCATACTTAAAGTTATTGACACAATCAATTAGCGCACTGGAAAGGGTTGATTGAGATGCGGGAATTTGTTTGATTAGCTCGTTCATGACATCAGGATCAACATAGTAGGCAGCTTGATACATTTCTTCTAACCACTGAGAGGACATCACGGCTAGATCTTCTGGAGATAAAGAATCCACAAATAGTTTTTGGCAATCTTTTCCTACAACTGTGTAGATGTACTCTACTCCCAAGTGTTGAGCGAGTTTGTCAAAGACGAGCCTTTCCTGAAATGGCTTGCTCATAAAGTCGTCACAACCAGCCATAAGAGCTTTCTCTCGCTCTTCTTCAAAAGCACTGGCAGTTAAAGCAATAATGACAGTCTCTTGTCCATGAGGGTGTTCTCTAATGCGTTTAGTAGCTGTGTAGCCATCCATAATCGGCATTCGTAGATCCATCCAAATCAGGTGTGGGGACCAACTTTCCCACAGGGATAGTGCTTCAACTCCCTGTGTTGCTTGGCGCACTTCAAAACCGACTGAGGTAAGGAGTTTGACCAACAAGCGGCGATTTTCCTCTACATCTTCAACAACAAGGATGCGGTAAGTTGGTTGTCCTGGAGCTATACCAATCACTCTTTGTTTAAGCAATTCTGAGGCAAGGCAGACTGCTTGAGGTAACTTTACCCCAAGTTCAAAGTAAAAAATGCTGCCCTGATTCAATGTGCTTTGAACCCGAATCTGACTACCCATGAGTTGGACAAATCTTTGGCTGATAGCTAGACCTAGACCAGTACCTTGATTCAATTTAGTCCCAGCTTCAGCTTGCACGAACACCTGAAATAAGCGGTCAACTTCTGTTGGAGCAATTCCCACTCCAGTATCCTCAATTTCAAAACATAGGCGACAGGACGTTTGGTCGCTCTGTTCTGATCTTACTCGTAAGGTGACGCTTCCTTGATGAGTAAACTTAATCGCATTACCGAGCAGATTGACTAAGACTTGATACAGTTTTTTCTCATCGCTATGCACAAATTGGGGCAGATTGGGTTCTTGCTCGACAATTAATTTCAATCCTTTCGAGTGGGCTTTAACTTGCAACATTTCTTCAAGAGAACTCAGCAAATTTTTTAGGTCAAAGTCAGAAAGATAGAGTGTCATCTGTCCGCTCTCAATTTTAGATAAATCTAAAATGTCGTTAATCAATTCCAATAAATGTGTGCCACTACGATTGACGATCGCCAAATCTTGTTGGAGTTCGGGAGTCAGAACAGGATCGTAACTCATCAATTGCGTAAATCCCAAAATAGCATTGAGAGGAGTACGGAGTTCGTGGCTCATATTCGACAGGAACATACTTTTGGCTCGGTTTGCTGTTTCTGCTGCTTCTTTAGCTTGCTTAAGTTCCAACTCGGCTTGTTTGCGATCGCTAATGTCAATTAAAGATCCCACCATTTCCACTGGTCTACCTGCCCGATCTCGAATTAGTCTGAGTTGAACGAGTATCCAGCGATAAACCCCATCAGAGTGACGAAGACGGTATTCATGGAAATAAAAATCATTGACGAATATATTGGCTAAGCCATTAAGCACTCGTTCTACATCATCTGGGTGTAAGTTATGCACCCAAAATTCAGAATCTTCTAAAAACGCAATGCTTTCATAGCCCAATACATCTTTGATATTTTCGCTGATGAACGTTGCTGCATAGTCGCCATAAGGTTTAGAGCTAAAAATAACGATGGGGCTGTAGTTCAGGAGAAAGTTGAGGCGACTGGTGGTATCTCGCAAAGCTTGCTCAGCTTGTTTCAGCTCTGTCACATCCTCCTGAACGGCAACATATACAGTTCCGTATTCAGGATGCTCAAACCTAGACGTATGAGCTCTGCACCAAAAGAGAGTTCCATCTTTTTTCTTATTGTAGATTTCAGATTGTGCTTCTCCGTTCTGATCAATTTGAGTAACAAGATCTAGCAAGCTTGCGTCTGGTGTTAGCTGTTGATCGATATAATTCAAGACACCAACGGGTTGACCTGCGAGTTCGCCCTCTGTGTAGCCAAACATAGAGTCAAATTTGGGATTGGTGTAGACGATCGTGAGGGCTGAGGCTTTAATTAAACACACTCCACCTGCCATGTTCTGGATAATAAGACTCTGAAGAGCTAGCGTCTTTTGAGCTTCTTTTCGAGCGGTAATGTCTTGGATCTGAGCAATAAAATGCAGTGGAGTTCCCTGTTCATCTTGTACTATCGAGGCATTAAGAACAATCCAAATTATAGGTCCTTGTTTATGGAAATACCGTTTTTACATTTGGTAACTTAAAATTGTTCCTGCTAATAGCTGATGTACATAACTAAGATCCACGTTTAAATCGTCAGGATGGGTAATGTCTTGGAAACTTAACGCTGACAACTCTTCTGAGGAGTAGCCAATAATCCGAATTAAGGCAGGATTGACTTTAACCCAGTACCCATCAAGTGAAACGATCGCCATTCCAATTGACGCATTTTCAAACGCATTGCGAAACTGCTCTTCACTGTTTCGTAAAGCCTCCTCAATTTGTTTGCGTTCCTTTTTAGCCCGCTTGCGCTCATTGATTTCCTTCTCTAAGGCTTGATTGGCCGCAATAAGTTGAGCTGGACTAGGTAAAGCTAAGGCTGAGGGAATTAAAAACACTAGCTCAGATGCAGTATATATAGAAATCAGAGCAGTAATAGCTTTAAGTCCTCCCGAAAGCCAATAAGTAGGAAACCAAAGCGTCCAAATTTCCATGATATGAGTTGTACCACAGGCAATTATGAAGGCGCCAAACAGAAAAAATACTTTCTGAAAAGGAGTATCTTGGCGCTGTCGCACAAAGTAGATTAGCATGATGGGGATGGAGTAGTAAGCTAAAGCAATTAAACCATCGGATAAAATATGTAATCCTACTAAATTTGTTTGCCAGAGATAGCAGTGACCATGAGGAATGAATCCTCCACTTTCAAAAAATTGTGTAATCATATCTAACCTGCATTATTCATGAGTGCTGAAGTGCTTAGCGATTGAGTTCTGCCATTGCCCGCTTCATGGTCGAAGTCTTACCGGGAAAACCACTTTTGAGTAGGGAGATGTCAAATTGCGAACCCAGCAGCACGAGACATCCGATCGCAATGAGGAGTAGACTTGCCCTTTCAGAAATGTGCTTGTTCATACAGCAGATTGCGTTGAAAAAATGTTCTTTTAAGGTTAGCCCAAATGAAGAAGGGCCACCACGGGGCGATTATCCCTACCTCAACAAGTCAGATTGTGTAGGGGCTGTGCCAGTGTGCCAGTCCTCGAACTCTGCGATCGCAGGACTTCTGGCTGCGTAAAGTGAGTTTATAATTTAATAATTCAACTATACTCTTATTCATAGGCTTATAATCCTTTTGCAAGAAAGTATGGAAAGCAGTAGGATTCTCGTCGAGAGAACTAGCGATAGAGTTAGCGATCCACATACCAACTACCGCGGCAATATTTTAATTGTTGACGATCTGCCTGATAACCTGCGTCTTCTGGGCCGTACTTTGAGCGCACATGGTTATAAAGTTCGCTGTGCCACAACAGGCGCAATGGCGATCCGAGCCGCCCAATCGCCATGGACGGAACTAATTTTACTCGACATTAAATTGCCGGATTTTGATGGCTATGAAGTTTGTAAACAATTAAAATCTGACGAGCAAACCACAGGCATTCCGATAATTTTTTTGAGTGTTCTCAAGGAAACTTTCAATAAGGTTCAGGGGTTTGCTGTTGGTGCCGTAGATTATATTGCTAAGCCGTTTCAAGTCGAAGAAGTATTAGCTCGTGTCGAAACTCACCTAACCATCCGACGGTTGCAACAAAGCCTCCAAGAGCAGAATATACGTCTCTTGAGAGAAGTGGAAGAACGCCAACGTCTCGAGGCATCCCTCTTTGCCGAAAAAGAACTCGCTCAAGTGACTCTCCAATCGATTGGTGATGCAGTTATTACTACCAATGCTCAAGGTAATGTGCGATTTTTCAATCCTATCGCTGAGCAACTGACAGGCTGGAAGGCTCATGAGGCTAAGGGACTCCCCCTGTCTACAGTCTTTGAAATTGTCAATGAAGTAACGCGACAGCCATTAGAGAATCCGAGCGACAAGGCTTTGTTGGAGAAGCGAATTGTGGGCTTAGCTAACCATACTACACTCATTGCGCGCGATGGGATTGAGTATGCCATTGAGAACTCAGCAGCACCGATTCGAGACTACCAAGGTCAAATTATCGGGGCAGTCATCGTCTTTCATGATGTTACCGAATCGCGCAATATTGCTCGTCAACTCTCTTGGCAAGCCAATCACGATGCTCTGACGGGTTTAATCAACCGTCGAGGATTTGAGCAGCGACTAATTGAGGCGATCGCCTCTGTTCAAGATAGCAATCAGCAGCACGCTCTCTGTTATTTAGATTTAGATAAGTTCAAAGTCGTTAACGATACCGCAGGTCATATTGCTGGCGATGAGCTACTGCGCCAAATCACTAGAGTTTTACAAAAGGGAGTCCGCGCTAATGACACACTGGCTCGCTTGGGAGGTGATGAGTTTGGTCTTTTACTTACTAAATGTCCCCTCTCTAAAGCAACTCAGATTGCGGAAAAGCTCAAAGACATAGTGCATCAGTTTCGGTTTATTTGGGATAGCAAAACCTTTATCATCGGGGTCAGTATTGGAGTTGTTGCCATTAACCAAACCAGCCAAGATTTGATGGAGGTTATGGGGGCGGCTGATGCTGCTTGTTATGCTGCCAAAGGCAAAGGTCGCAACTGTGTTCATGTTTATCGTCTAGACGATGGCGAACTCATATAATTAGACAACGTAGTGAGAGGCAGTTGATTTCCCAAATCAGCCGTGGGTTAGAAACCAATCGTTGTTGTCTCTACTCCCAAAAGATTGCCTCTATTACCTCTAATATCAAATCCGTTAGCATCGGAATAGTAAATTAGAGTTCACTGTTGACTGTTCACGGTTGACTGTTCACGGCGTCAACAGTCAACCGTCAACATCATAAGGAGTGTAACCGGAAATGATATTAATGATATTACCGCACTTTTTTAGCTATTTCCATCCTGCGAGTTTTGCGACTTGTTCTGTCCCGGTTTTTTGGCCGATCGCACCCTCTTCCTTCAGAATTACCACGGCGAACCGATCATTGTAAAAGCGGCCCAATAATAAGGATGCGACAAATTTCGATCGCCCCTAGTGACTAACTCCGACGGTAAAGGCAGAGCTTGATTGTTGCCCGATCGCACCAAATAACCATCTTGCAAGCGCACTTCTCCCCGCAGCATCGCCAATTGCGCTTGCCGCAAAGCCTCAGCCTTAATCGGCGCTGTACGCAACTGCTGGTAAAACTCAGTCATCAGCCCCAAAGTACCGACATCGCTGACATACCACAAACTCGCCAAAGCCGATTTTACCCCCGCGTGCACCGCCAACCCCGCAAACCCCAACTCAGCTTGTTCGTCTCCCACCGCCGTAGTACACGCACTCAAAACCAACAACTCCACCTGCGGGTTAGATAACTTCAACTGATCCAACTGATTCAACTGCAACTTAGTATCCCAAAACTGAATGTAAGAATTTTCCGCCCCCCCAGGCTGAAAATCGCCGTGAGTAGCTAAATGAATAATTTTGTATTGCGGTTGATTGCGCTTCTGCTTCAAATTTGCCAAAGTAAAAGCTTCATTGAGAAAAGACGAACCCGGCCAAATCTTGCCCACAATTGTCGATATTTCCAGCGGCACCGCAGGCAAAGGATTTTGCTCGTACTTGGCAGGAAAATTTGACGCACCCATCGCTAAGACTTCAGAACCTTTAACATCAGCATAGCGAGTATCAGTTAAACTCAAACTGGGAATCAGCCCCAAACTATACTTTTCTACCAAAAACTGCTTGCCGTCGTAAAGAGCCGCCAAAGGCAAAGTTCGCAAACCGGCATCCATCGAAAACACCAAAGTATCAATATTGTTAGCATCCAATTCCGGTTGCAGCGGTGCAATTAACCACTGGTAAAGTTCCTCGGCAGGTTCCTTGTAATCAGCAGCATTCAATCTCCTAGGACTTCTGATAGAATTAGTGAATTGTTTAGCAACTTGCAGCACTGTCTCGCGGCTTGCAGGCACGCTTTTAAAAACATTTTTGCCGTCTGGCAATAACAACACAAGTTCTAAATGTTTCTCTTTCGCCCACACGTAAAGGATGGCGGGTTTAACTCCCGTCAAGCGATTAACGCTGCTGAGAGTATCTCGAATACTTTGCTGCGTGACCGACTTTTGACCGAGATTGCCCCCAAAGTAACGTTCAAATTCCCGGCCCTGAGTTATATCCCTTTGCTGCACTGCGTCGATCGGATTTATTTGCGCGATCGAGTTCGATCGAGAAATCTCAGGAACCCTCACATTCCCCATACTTTCTGCTGTCACCGCACTCGCCGGTTTCTGTGGAGTTGTTGGCACGCTGGCGTTTTCTGTCGCTGCAGGCGTACCAAAATTGCCTTTTAACACCGACGGCGACAGCAGTACCGGGCCTGCAGCAGTCTGGTTAGACTGAGCCTCAACAGGCGCAGCAGCAGGTTCTGGCGAGACATTTGTGGTACTGATCTTTGGCTCCGACACTGGGGGGCCGAGACTCACCTGAGTCACAATTTGTTGAGAATTGTCTGTAGTTTGCAGTTCCACGCTGGTAGTTGGTGCCGGACTCGGCACGATCGCCAGCGGCCCGATCGCAGTTGAGGATGTGGCAGTATTCGACTTCGAGCTTCCCGTCCCAACACTCGCCGCCGTGCAGGTTCCCGACGGGCAAGTGCTTTGCAGCAGCGTCTGTGTACCCGATTGAGCCAGCCCGTCTGTAGAAATGCTGACCTCGGCGCGATCGGCCGCCGTTCCTGTTCCCGCAGGCCGAAACGCTCCCCCAGCTTCGATTGCCACATCGCCGCCGGTATTGCCACGAGCTTTGATCGAAACAACTTCAATATCTTTCTGCCCGGTAATTTGGCTCGAACCGGCACTTCCCGATTGCGAACTCGAGTTGATCACCCCTGTAACGATCCGACCCGGCGCCGCAATCGAAATATCTCCCCCGCTTCTGGCACCAAAAGCATCGATGTTGCCGGTTTCTACCGCACCGGCGCTGCGAATATTGATAGGGCCCGCCACCCCGGAAGTTGAGCGAGATGAAACCGTACCAGCAGTCAACTTGCCTTGACTGCTAGTGATGTTAATCCCCGCAGTCGAGGTAACGTCTCCGACGTTTACAGTACCGCCCATCAGAGAGATCGTGGCCTTATCAGTGCCGACGATCGCACCCGTTCCCACGATCGCGCCTGTACCATTGGGCGATCGAATAGTCGTCGGATCTTGAAATGTCACCGCCACTGGCGTTGAATTTGGCGTTGAATTTGGTGTTCCAGAAGGAATCGAAATCACACCGCTACCGTCAGCGCGCCCGATCGTGATCGAAGCAAACCCATTCCGAAAAGTGTTCAATTCAGCAGCAGTCAAGTTCAGAGCTTCTGTATCGCCAGAACCTTCAATTGTAATATTTTGACTTGGATCAGCCGGTTGCAGCACCAGATTGCCGTTGCTGGCGATCGAATTTTTGTCACCCGTCAAGTCAATTTCGTTGCCCGTCAGGGTAATATCTCCCGGTGTTTTCGAGCCACCAGCTTCGATCGCCCCGGCAGTGACGCCATTGCGCCCCGTCAGCGTCACCTTCCCCGCGCGATCGCCCCTTGTGTCGATCGCCCCGGCAGTCACCGTGCCCTGTGCAGTAACACTAACATCTCCCGCCGAATTGCCTATATCTTCGGAAGGATTGACAGAAGTGTTGATAGTGCGGGCAGTTCCAGTAAGTAGCTGACCAGTTGTGACATTGCCTGCGGTGCTGACGATGCGAACTTCCTGATTGTTGGTAGTGATATTTCCGGTTCTGATATTGCCGTCAGCTTTGAGAGTAATTGAGGCATTGTCGGCCGCTGTCAAAGAATTTGTGGTAGTGATTGTTCCCAAACCCGCTGGCGATTGAATAATTAGTGGATCATAAAATGTGAAATCGTTGGCAATCAGAATTGAACCTATACCGTTGCTGCGCCCGATCGTAATTCCAGCAAACCCATTTTCCAAACTTCCGAGGTCGTTTGCCGTCAGATTCAAATAAATATTAGTGCCGACATCTCCAGAACCGCCGATCGCAATATTTTGACCGGGACTCCAAGGTTGCAGTACCAAAAAGCCAGTACCGCTGACCGAATTTTTGTCACCTTTGAAATTAATTTCATTACCAGTCAAAGTAATGTTTCCCGATCCCCCTGCGAGCGAGCTAACTCCCAGAATATTCTGAGCTGTCACAGTTACATTTCCCGTCGCTTCCGGGCCGCTGGCATCAAGTTTTTGGGCCGTTACGTTCAGCCCTTCGAGCAAAATATTTCCGCTGCTGCCGGTGCTGGGATTCGATGAAGAAATATTGTTTGCAACAGTCGATCCCTGACTAATCAAACTAATATTTCCGCCGTTGCTCGACAAATTGCCCGCAGTAATTTGACTTCCCGAAATGGCGATCGCACCGCCAGCCGTGCTAATTGTATCGGCCGCATTCATCGAAAAAGCACCCGCACCATTGCCATCCGCATCTGATCTAAATGTTACCGAACCAGTAGTTGCTTGAAAGCTCAACTGATTGTCCGCCAAATCAGCAATTGTAATATCATTGAGCGCTTCGAGAACCACATTTGACGTAGCCGACATACTTTCCAAAGCTCTAGCCGAAATAGTCAGCGAAGGCTCAGAATTGTTTTGCTGTTCTGGTGGCGTTCCTGTTGCCAAAATATTATTGTTGGCAATTATTGCCGCATCGCCCGCACCTTCTGCGGAATCTGTAATTACAATATTTTCTGGATCTAACAGCAAAGTCCCCAAACCGTTTGTCCCAGAGGTATCGACAGTACCGTTAAAAATCAATCTTTGCTTGCCCGAAACTTCCACAAACCCGCCAACACCTGCGGTTGCCGTTGCAGAAACACCATTCGCGCTAATGCTGCCCAAAAATGCTGTTGTGTTGTCAGCCCAGACCACAACTCTGCCGCCGTTGCCTGATTCAGTTGCGTTGGCTGCGATCGAACTTTTGCCATCCACGTAAGTCATCCTGGCATTGGGCACAGTTCCCTCGCCTCGGTAATCTCCCCCGATCCGCACCGTTCCGCCGCCGTCGGGGCCCGAAGCCTCAATCTTCGCTCCAAACAGCCCTACCTTGTCGCCCAACACGTTGACGCTTCCTCCGACACCCCCCCTGGCAGACACGTCGGCAGCACCCGCTAGCAGCGCAGTTCCCGCCCCTCCAGGCACTGTTTGCCCGCCTGTGAGTACGACTTCACCTTGAGCGTTCGTAGTTATACCCGTAGCGTTAGCTACGCCGGGGCCCGAAAGCAGCCGAGGTAAACTCAGCGGAGAGAAGGGAACAGCTTCCGAACCCGACACTCCGGCTGCTGGAGAAACTTCTAAACTCAGCAAAAGTCCGTTTTGACTCAACCGCACCAGATTTTCGCCCCGGACAGCCGCCACAGTAATTTGACCGCCTGGGGCTGAAAGTTGCCCTGTACTGATGACCGTACCGCCCAGCAAAGTCAAATTTTGCCCCGTGCCGACAGCCAAGTTACCTGCATTGACAATACTCCCCGGCTGTGGGCCAAAAACAAAAGCATTGGGCATTCCGACTAGGGCTGCGTAGTCGTTCGCCCCAGTACCGTTAAACCAGCCGTTGTCAAAACCGATACCGGTAGCGGTGGTAGCCAAAAAAGACCCGGACACATCGAGTCGGGCATTCGTTCCAAAAATAATCCCTGCAGGATTCATGAGGAACAAGTTAGAATTGCCACCACTAACTTGAATTAAACCGTTAATTAAGGAAGCGTCGCCCCCGACAACGCGGCCGAGGATATTTTTAACGCTTGGGTTGGAGATGAAATTGGCAGTTTCGCCCGAATTCAGATTGAACCGAGTAAAACTGTGGAACAAATTTGCTCCGTCTCTGGAGGTAGTGCCGCCTTGAATGTCGTAGCGAGGAGGCGACCCTGTACCTGGGGCGGTGACAGCGGTTCCGGTGCCGTCTGGGGCTGGAGTAATAGATTGTGCAGCAGCAATTTGAGATTGGGGATAAATTGCCACGAGTACCCATCCGTTGCTGTTTTCTTTGAGGAAAACGAGGTTGGGGAAAAAATCTACTATCAAAAATCCAGCAAGGGGAATTGCTGCCAGAATCGACCGCACAGCACGTTGAGCATTCATAAGTTTGCCTCGGTCTAGACCTTAATTCGAGTTTAAAATTGAGATTTTAGGTAAAAAAGAGTCGATCGCACCCCAATGCTGACACTTCCTAACGCGAACTCTCGATCGCAAATCTTAAATTTTAAGTCTAAATTTGATTGTGTCACCAACATAGCAAAGACTGACAGTAAGTGTCGAAACACAGGAAGTTTAAACAGAGAAAATTATGAGCGATCGAATTGTGCGTCTGATTGGTTTAACTGGGGGCATCGCCACCGGTAAAACCGCTATATCTAATTATCTGAGAGATGCCTGTGGATTTCCGATTTTAGATGCCGATATTTACGCCCGCGAAGCTGTGAACCCCGGTTCGCCAATACTTGACTCTATTGTAAAACGATACGGCGTGGGTATTTTGCTCCCGGACGGCAATTTAAATCGGCCCGAGTTGGGAAGTATTATTTTTTGTAACGCAGACGAGCGGCAGTGGTTGGAACAACAGATTCACCCTTACGTGCGCCGCCGATTTGTTGAGGAAACTCAAACCTGCATTGCAGCAGCGAGTCCGGTATCCCAGGACACACAGAATTTAGGTACAAAGACTCAAAAAACCGGCTTTTTTCACTCTCCTCAAAAGCTAGAACCGAGTATTGTTGAAAAAAAACCCGGTTTCTGCGCCCCGACGGACACGTTGACTTTGGTTTTGGTAGTGCCGCTGCTGTTTGAAGCTAACATGACTGACTTGTGTACCGAAATTTGGGTAGTGTACTGTTCACCCGAAGTGCAGTTAGAACGACTAATGCAGCGAGACGGCTTGAGTTACGATCGAGCTAATGCCCGCATTAACGCCCAGTTACCCCTAGCTCAAAAGTGTCAACAAGCTGATGTTATTTTGGATAACTCGTCAACCATCGACTCGCTATTCCTGCAGGTAGATGTGCAAGTCAGTCGCTTTGAGATTTGAGATTTGATATTTGAGATTGACTCCGCGATAGCGGTTTTAAAACCATGTTTTTTTAATCCCTGCGTGCCAGTTAGTCGATTTGAGACGTGAGATTTGAGATTCAATCCACGATTTTGTGAAGGGGCTTTTTTTCCCCAACCGCTTTCGACTCCTCCTTCGGAGTGGCGCGTAAACGCTCTTGTCACAAAGCAAGATCATAAAAAATCAGAAAAAATAAAAGGTTCACAATTTACAGCATATTCCAGCTTCATGAAGTACAGTAGCAGCTATATTATGTGGTGTTAATCTGTGGGCTGCGTCGCTGCTTCATATTTCATAAAACTTGCAGATAGCCCGTGGGCGGCGCCCCTTACACGGGCGATAGCTTTTATTGTATGTACCACATATACATGGAATAGGCTGTATTTAAAAAGACAATAGCAACCATTTATGAAGTTAATGTGAAAAATTATGCATTGCCCCCTTTAAGGAATTTCATTCACCAATATATTTATATGTAACGTGCTGATGGCGCGCCTGGGTACTCTCCTGTTGTGTCTTTAATCCCCGGGTTGCCGCTTCACCTCAATAAAATATGAAGTTAATCATAAAAGTAGTAAAACTTTACAATTGGGGGTTTTTGTTTCTTTCTTGGAAGAATGTTTCAAAAGGATTCCAGGGGCGATACCCTTTTAGATTTGAGATTTGAGATTTGGGAATAATTTATAACTACCAGGGTGGGGAATACGGGCATAGAAGAGTAGCATTCTTTTTTTTGAACATGGTCTTGAGTTCTGCTGGTTGCCCGCAAGTACCAGAGAACTAGAAATTACCAGCGAACAAGCGAGCTAGATGATGGATTTCACCCGCTTTTAACCAAAAATAAAAAAAATTGCAGGTGCCCTCACTTACTAATTGATGACTTCGCCACAATTATTTTTTTTATCCTGATAGCAGAGTACAGACTGCGTATCAAGAAGGGGAAAATACAAACACCAAAATTTATGATGCGCGTTTACTCTTCCATCCTGATGTCAAGCCTGTTACTGAGTGGTACCGCAGTTAACGCTCAAAGCTTAGAAACTCGATCGACCTTTTTTGCTCAAGACAACCCTACTCCAGAAATTTTAACCACTCTAGCTAGCACTCCGACCTTTGACGCAGATAACGGTAAAGATGAGCCGCCACCACGAGGCACCGGGAGATAAAGCCGAAAAAAGCGATAATTGCAGGGAATTAGGGGTAGAATGGGAGAATTAAAAATTGGGAGAAGAAGAGAAAAATTAAAGCGGCTCAAGGCATAATTGTTCGCTATTGCGGTTTTTTGGCCAAGCGTCCTCAAAATATCAGACACAACCAACGGGCGGGAAATGTTGCACTCAAAAAATAAAGAAAGGTAAAGCGCGAGTAGGAATCTTACGCTTTACCTTTTTTTTTCAACTTTTGCAGCTTTAACTTTCTTCCGCAGCTTCGCCACCAACAACGACATCGCGAATCCGCAAACTCGGCCCGCCGCAGCCCACGGGCAAACCACTTTGTCCTGCCTTGCCGCAGCCGCCGGATTCATCCCAGTAGAAATCGTCGCCGATCGCCTCAATATCAGCTAAAGTGCTGAAAACATTACCCGAAAGAGTAACATCCCGCACCGGATTGTCTAGTTTTCCGTCGCGGATCATCCAAGCTTCGCCGGCACTGAAAGTAAACATTTCGCCGTTAGTCATGCCGCCTTGCCAATTGCGCGCATAAACTCCTTCTTTGATACCAGAAAATAAGTCAGCGACTGGCGTGTCACCGCGTTCGATCCAAGTATTCGTCATGCGGACGATCGGCGGATAATGATAATTCAAACAGCGAGCATTGCCAGTAGGCGTTTCTCCCAACTTGCCCGCCGTTTCCCGCGAGTGCAGTCGCCCGACTAAAGCGCCGTCTTTAATTAACTGAGTAGTAGTCGCGGGAGTACCTTCGTCATCGTAGAAATAGCTGCCCCGGTGTCCCTCTGGCGATGCACCATCGAAAATTTGCAAGTTTTTGGGGCCGAACTGGCGGCCGAGGGTCATAATTTCCAAAATGTCGGGATTTTCGTAGGCCATGTCGGCTTCGGAAAGGTGTCCGAAGGCTTCGTGGACGAATAATCCGGTCAAAATCGGGTCGATGACGACGGTGTAGGTGTTGCCTTGGACGGGGGGTAAGGCTAGGGAATCTACGGCTCTCTGGGCGGCGCTGCGAACTTGAACATCGAGATCGGTTAAGTCTTCGTAAGCTTTGCGGGAACCAGTGGTTTCGCGGCCGGTTTGTACGGTTTCCCCGCTGCGGGCTGTGGCGGCAAAGCGCATTTCCATGTCTGCCCAACCTTGTTCGAGCATGGTGCCTTCGGAGGTGGCGAGGATGATGCGCTGGGTGCTGTCGCCGTAGCGCACGGAGATTGTGGCGATGCGCGGGTCAATGCTGCGGAGAATGGCCGCGTAGCGATCGCACAATTGCTTTTTGTCAATTAGGGGAACCAGACGGGGGTCTGTTCCTGTCAGCGGCAGCAAGCAAATGTCTTGTACTGGGGTGACAGGCGCGAGGATCGTTTCTTCTTCGCCGATCAGTTTTGCCGCGGCGATGGCTTCTTCAATTCTTTCGGCGAGGGTGGAAAGTCGGTTAAAACTGGCAAAGCCCCAGCCGCCTTTGTGGCAAGCTCTGACTTGGCCGCCAATTGAGACTCCTTCGCTGAGGGTTTCAATTTTTTCGCCCCGCAGCAGGATGTCGGTGCCTTCGGCTTCTTCCAGTCGAATTGCCAGATAATCGACTTGGTGGCGGTAGCGTGCCATTAAGTCTGACAGCAGATTTTTCGAGTCGGCGATCGAGGTGGGCATAAGGAAAGCACGGTGTTTAACTTACTTCATTTTGCACTTTTGTCAGGGCGATCGTCCAAAATATCGCCCCAAGCGCGGAGATTGCGACTTATTGGTACGGTTCTGCCAATATCGTTAGTTGACAAATGTGGATATCCTGTGAGTTAGGAGGAAGGCGCAAGAAATTATGCGGGATTTTTCGATCGTGCTGGTGCTTGACTCCTAACTCCTGAACTTTCCTATACATAAATACTTCACCCTTCATGCCTCCGAAGGTGGGTTTATAACTGTGAATACTTACTTTTTACCGACAATAAGCGAAATTTTAGCCTCCGAAGGCCAAGAAAATGACCTCAGTCTCTTTGATGCTAAGTTGGCGGGAGAAAACAACCGTCATCGGTGTCCTGCAAGCCGTGGGGCTTCTCGGCTGAAAGCTGAACACGAATGGTACGGGGCGATCGCAGCTTTGAATCAAATGCTCGATCGGCAAAAAGCAGGACAAAAAACAGATGTCGATATAGCAAATTGTCGATCGACAATCCCCCATTCCTGTCAGGGATTGGTGTTGTCGGGCCCGTCTTCGGTTTTGACTCACCCCGCTTTGGCCAACGGCTTTGCCAATTGGATTTTTACCAGTATTCCTGACAACGATGCAGCTTTGTGGTCTTTTCGGGCTAGACAAACTTTAGCTTTAATGCCGGCGGCTGATGTGCAAACATCAGTGCCTGCAGCGGCCCCGGCTTTGGCTTTGACAAGTGGCGATCCCTTAGCCAACGAGCAGTTTTGTTTGGTTTTAACTGTTAGTTTTAGCCTGGTGATGGTTTTGGGTGAAAATTCTGCGGGAATTCCGGCTTTTCTATTTTCTTTCGATCCGCAAGTAGTGGCGAAAGCGTGGGAAGTTTTGCGGCGCCGGGTGACTGAAAGCGACAGTTTGCTTGCCAATTCTGACGCCAGCTTCAATTTACCAGTTAGCCAATTAACTAATAATTCTACTAAATTAGATGCGCTGTTCGAGCAGTTTTTGCCTGGGGAGCCAAATTATCAAACAGTGATGCAGTTCAGCCGCTTGCTGTTGCATAATTTGCCTTTGGGTAAAGATGAAGCAGGCAGGATGAAGGATGAAAGAATTGATGATGGTTTGAACCCGATGCCTCAAAAGTTATCGGCTACAGATATCAACTGTAAATCTCCAATTCCTCTGGCTACTAAAGAGGTGGAATTGCTACAGGCGATCGCCCACGAAGTCCGCACTCCTTTGGCTACCATTCGCACGCTGACTCGGCTGCTGCTGAAGCGCCCCAAGCTCGATGCGGTAGTGATCAAGCGTTTGGAAATGATTGATGCTGAGTGTACCGCTCAGATCGATCGCTTCGGTTTAATTTTCCGCGCCGTGGAATTGGAAATGTCGCAAGCTAAAAATTCTGGCGTGCAGCTAACAGCAATGTCCCTGGGGGAAGTGCTGCAAAATAGCATTCCCCGCTGGCAAAAACAGGCGAGTGTTCGCAACCACACTTTGGAAGTTATTGTGCCGAAAAAATTGCCTGCGGTTGTCAGCGATCCGACGATGTTGGATCAGGTTTTAACTAATTTGATTGAGAATTTTACTCGAACTTTGCCCTCGGGGAGTCGCATTCAGGTGGAGGTGACATTGGCGGGTGATCAGTTAAAGTTACAGTTGGAATCGGAACACCTACCTGAAGCTAATGGCGCATCGACTTTTGCAGCTAAGGCGAATGGTCCTTTGCGATCGATCGGGCCTTTGTTGATGGTGCAGCCGGAGACGGGAAGTTTGAGTTTAAACTTGAGCGTGACTAAGAATTTATTTCGGGCTGCTGGCGGGAAGTTGGTAATTCGCCAGCGGCCCCAAAAGGGTGAGGTGATGACGGTATTTTTGCCGCTGCAATAGTGATTAGTGATTAGTGATTAGTGATTAGTGATTAGTGATTAGTGATTAGTCATTAGTCATTAGTTTTAATCTATTAAAATCTCAATGACAAATTCCGTTCCTTCTCCCGGTGTAGAAAAACAACTCAGTTTGCCGCCGTGTTTTTCTTCTACAATTTGACGTGCGATCGCCAGTCCTAACCCAGTTCCTTTGCCCACATCTTTAGTGGTAAATAGATGGTCGAAGATACGATTTTTCACGTCTTCTGACATTCCTTTTCCATTATCGGCGATGGAAATTTTTACCTTTTCACTTTCTAGTTTTGTCCGAATAGTGATGTGATTGGGATGGGCTTGAATTTCCGCAAAAGTCCGTCCTTGATTCGATTCTTCTAAGGCATCGATCGCATTCGCCAGCAGATTCATAAATACTTGGTTTAATTGTCCCAAATAACATTTGACTTTGGGAATCTTGCCGTAATTTTTAATGATTTGAATTTCAGGATGCTTTTCGCTAGCTTTCAGGCGATGGCGTAAAATCATCAAAGTGCTATTGAGTCCTTCATGGATATTGGCCTCAACTTTATTGGCGGTATCGGCGCGAGAGAAAGTGCGGAGGGAGGTGCTGATGTTTTTGATGCGCTCGCATCCTATTTTCATGGAACTCAACATTTTGGGTAAATCTTCTACTAGATAATCTAAATCTATTTCCTCTGCTTTCTTAATCAATTCTGCTTCGGATGGAGGAAACTTTTCTTGATAGAGGCGCAAATAATCAATTAAATCTTGGACTCCAGCATTAGCTTCATTAAGGTTGCCGGCAATAAAACCAACGGGGTTGTTGATTTCATGGGCAACCCCTGCCACGAGATTACCTAATGCTGACATCTTTTCACTTTGGATCATTTGCATCTGAGTTTGCTGAAGTTCATTCAAAGTCTGCTGCACTTGGTGATAGAGGCGGGCATTCTCTAGAGCGATCGCCGCTTGACTAGAAAGAAAATTCAGCACTAGGAGGCGATCGCGACTAAACACCCCACTGGTTATCCGATTTTCTAGATACAAAATGCCGACCAAATTCCCCTGATTTAGAATTGGCAAACCCAGCAAACTCTCTGGGTGGTGGTGGTCTAAATAATCGTCCATCACAGGCAGATCAGTTTTGGCGTGATCAATGACAACTGCTGCTAGGGTGTTTTTGACATACTGGATTAATTTAACAGGAACGGTGGGATTATTCTCTAGGGGTTCCCTTTGCAGGCTAATGTGTTCCCTGGTAGCCATCGCCCGCACTTGCCATTCTTGATCTTGGCAGAGCATTAGTGCACAGCGATCGGCTCCAGAGTTTTGTAACATGGTTTGGGTGACAATTTGCAGCAACTCATCCAGGTCGATCGTGCTGGAGATCATTTGGGAGATTTGCAGCAGGGTCGTAAAATCTAGAGCATGGTTGATCGAGGTGCTTGAGGTAGTGGGGTGGGTACTCGAATGAATTGAGTAGGTGGGATTGGTGAGGGTGGATAGGGTTTCTAAAATAGTGACGGGTTGGGCGGACTGTTGTAAGATGGGGCGCAGCAGATCGGGATAACGTTTTTCTAAGTCATCGGTTTTGGCTTTTGCTCCCCAGCGAGCGTAACAATAATAGGCTTCCTGCATATAGCCTGCAGCGACTTTTTCTTTGCCCCAGCCGAGGTAGAATTTAGCGGCGAGTTCGTGGGCGAGGGCTTCTTCGTTGAGGAATTGGTTTTCTTTAGCGAGTTGAATGGCGCGATCGTAAAACTCAGCAGCCTGCCATTTTTCTTGAGCAACACGAGCCATCTCCGCCTCTAAAAGCAGAAATTTGGACAGACAGTTTTCAGGACAGTTGTCTGCCCACCTTTTAAGTTGTTGCCGATTATTCTGAACAACTTCTTGATAATCTTTTGGGTGTTTTTCCGGTGCTTCCCCATAAAGTTGCAAGATAGTCAAAGAATGATAAAAACAATGCAGAACCCGTTGAAATTGTCCATAAAGTGTATTAGAAAACTCTGCCGCCGCTACTAACATTTCATAAGCTTTAGTATACTCACCATAGGTAAAAAACAAAAATGCTTTAGCGAAATAGTAAGTGCTACTGCCATAGCCATAGCCAATTTCATTGAATGTTGCTAGCGCCGACTCTTCATCAAATGTTTCAGAGCTAAGGCTATACTTCCCTATCGTTAGCCCTTGCAAATTCTCTAGCAGTTTGCACTGAAGAATTAGGGCAAATGCTGTCGTAATCTCCGTCCGTTCCGCAAAGCTGATGTACTTTTCATGTCGAGCCAGCAAACTGTGAATATCGCTTGAGACGATCGCCTGCTGCCAGAAACTGAACAGAGCACTGTGATGACACCAAGAAAAATCCCCTACCTCCATTGCCCCCTGATAAGCAGCTTGTTGCAGAACAAGATTGGAACTGACGTGCTTGCGCCAATGGTTGATAAAGTTGCCGAAGGACATATAAATTTTGCCATTGAGGGTGGTGTTATGAAATTTTTCATTCACCTTCAACCCTAAAAGTCCAAACTCATAGCCCAATTCATAGTCTTGAAAGCGTTGGCAGAGAATTGTTCCATACCAAACATAAACAAAACCCGCCACATTTGTATTCCCGTATTGCAAACAGAGATTGGTCATGTGTAAAACAACCAACACTAACAACTCCTGATTAGTTAGGTAAGTGGGCGGTACCATGTTCATTAGCAGTTTGATCAGCATCTGGCGTTCTTCATCGACAATGAGGGGTGCGTCGATTAGTCCTGCAACTGGGCGCTGATTTAAGGTTTTTTTAACTTCCCGATCCATCCCTTCTAACTCTGCTTCATTTGGCATAATCGCCAGTTCTAAACCTAACAGTTTCAGCCCTTCTATTCCTACCTGAATCGCCTTTTGATACAGGGCCTTATTTTGATAATGAGTTAGCTGAATTGCAATAACTTTAGCTCGGTCAAAAATATATTTGGCAGAAGTAAATGCGATCTCTGTCAACTTTTCAGCTTCCTCAAAATTTCCTGCCAAAAATTCAGCCTCAAGGCTTTCTAAATATATTGTAAATGTTAATTTATATGCAGATTCCCATTTATTGCTGGGTAGGAAGCTTAAACCGAAAGCGAGATATTTGGTCGCCGATTCATAAGCCGTTGATAGTTTGGCTCTCTGCCCTGCAAAGAGGCTAATTTTAGCAAGCTTTGTTCGTTCTTCTTGCTGCGTTATTAGCTCCGAGCCAATGATAAAATGATTAATAATATCAAACACTTCTTCTCCTCTTTCAACTTCTGAGAAATTCGGAAGAAGTAACTGTCCAATTTTGAGATGAGTTGCTTGCTTTTGGTCATCAGGAATTAATGAATAAGCAGCTTGCTGAACCCGATCGTGGAGAAACTTGTAGTGAGGTAATTGAGCGGCTGTTGTTGGCAAGGCGGGGCTGGTTGTCCGCTCTTCTTTTCCTAGATAAAACTTGTAAATTTCACTGGTTGGTAAGATGAATCCTTCTTGCAATGATTTCCATAAATCCGCAGCAGTTTCTTCCGGTGACTTCTCGCTGACTACCGCCAATGTATTCAAATCAAAGTGCGCTCCTATGCACGCAGCCAACTTCAGCACATCCTGAGTTTCTGGCGGCAACTTCTGCAATTGCACCGCCATAAACTCCACTACATCATCGGTGATAGTTAGGGCTTTGACTTTGGCAATATCGCACTGCCACCCCTCTGTTACCCCTTTCTGCCCCCCGTTAGTAAGGGGGGATGAAAGGGGGGTGGGGTTAAACGCAATCAGCCCATCTTCCTGTAGCGCCCTGAGAAATTGCGTGGCAAAAAATGGATTGCCTTTGGTTTTTTGATAAACTAACTCGGTTAATGGCTGAGCAAGAAGGATCTCGCACGAGAGCGTATCTGCTATCAAATCGTTAATATCGACTTGACTCAGAGGTTCCAAGGTAATAGCATTTACCGTTACTTGGGATTTTTCCATCTCTGCTACTGCCAACATAAATGGATGAGCCGGAGATACTTCGTTATCTCGATATGCCCCAATTACCAGCAAATTCTGACTATCTTTTTCACTCATCAACACTTGCAAAAGCTTCAGGGATGCTGAATCTGACCATTGCAAATCATCCAAAAAAATCACTAAGGGATGTTCTTTGGTAGCAAAGACAGAGATAAATTTTTGAAACAGTAAATTGAAACGATTTTCGGCGGCACTTCCCGAAAGTTCAGAGACAGGCTGTTGTTTGCCAATAATTCGTTCCAACTCAGGAATTACTTCTACAATAACTTGACCATTTTCGCCAAGGGCCTTGATAATTTTCCTTTGCCATTGTTTGAGCTGAGCGTCGCTTTCTGAGAGTAATTGATCCATTAAATCTCGGAAGGCTTGCACAAAAGCACTAAAGGGAATGTTACGTTGAAATTGGTCGTATTTGCCTTTGATAAAATAACCGCGTTGGCGAACTATGGGTTTGTGAATTTCGTTAACTACAGCGGTTTTCCCAATGCCGGAAAATCCGGCAACTAGCATCATTTCGCTGCGGGACAAGTTCGAGTCACGCCAGTCCTCTTTAATCAAGGCGAGGTCTTCTTTTACATCATTTATATCGGTTCCAGGCTCTTCTGGAGAACGAGATTTAGAGGGGTTTGCTACTCGATCGAATGCTGCTAATAATGCAGCGACTTCGGTTGCTCTGCCGTAGAGTTTTTCGGGTATGATAAAGCGATCGCAAAAATCCCGCCGCCCAATGGTAAAACTCTCTATTTTACCTGTATTATTGAGTTGCTGCCAACAGTTTTCTAAATCGGCTTTCAGCCCTAATGCACTCTGATAGCGAGATTCGGCATTTTTGGCCATCAATTTGCTGACAATTTCCGAGAGGACAAGGGGTATTTCTGGATTAATTTCACGTACAGATGGCGGGTGCTGGGCAATATGACAGTGGATCAATTCCATCGGATCGCTGGATTGAAATGGCAATTTTCCTGTCAGCAATTCGTAAAAAGTTACACCTAATGAATAAAAATCTGTGCGGTAGTCAAGGCCGCGATTCATCCTTCCTGTTTGTTCGGGAGATAAGTAGCTGAGTGTTCCTTCGACCACGTTGGGACTCATCAGCATTTGAGTTTCTCGCGGCAGCAAAGATGCAATACTAAAGTCAATGAGTTTGATTTGTTTAGTCTCAGGATTAATCAGAATGTTAGCTGGTTTAATGTCTTTGTGAACGATGCGGTGGCGGTAAAGTATATCTAATGTATTGCTTAGGTCGATCGCAATTTGGAAAAAATCCACCAGAGATTGCACCGTTTTTCCTTTCCCCGTCCATTCCTTCAGAGAAATTCCCCCGAAGTCTTCCACAATCAGCGCATAGCCGTTCCGGTAGGATTCCAAGCTGTAGGTTTCGATGATTCCGGGCAAATTCAGGTTTTTGGCGATCGTGTATTGATTGCGAAAATGCAAGAGTTCGCTGAAGCTGGGATACTCATTCCGCAAGACTTTGATGGCGACCGGTTTTTGGTCGCAGAGGCGAGTTCCGCGATAAACTAGGGTGCGAGTGCCTGAGTAAATGCAAGCGAGAATTTGATAGTCAGTTAGTTCTATCATAGCAATAATTATTTTGCTGTTAAAATATTTTGTATTACTATTATAATCTAGTGCAAATCAGATTCTAGCTTCGTATCAATACTTAAAAATACAATAAATTTTACAGCCAGCGAACAGCTAACAGTTAACTGTTAACAGTTAACTGTTAACCGAATCTAGTTAACTGAATTTATTCTGGCTTTCAAGGCATCTCGCGCTTGTTCTCGATCGTCAAAATGGACTTTTTCGGTGCCCAAAATCTGATAATCTTCGTGTCCCTTTCCTGCAATTAGCACGCCATCTCCCGGTTTAGCGTCCATAATAGCACTGCGAATTGCAGCGGCTCGATCGCACATCACGATCGGCTTTACTGCGGCGGGAATTCCTGCTAAAACATCCTCCAAAATGCGATCGGGATTTTCCGTGCGCGGATTGTCGGAAGTAACAACAGTTAAATCGGCTAATTCTGCAACGATTTTACCCATGATCGGGCGCTTAGTGCGATCGCGATCGCCGCCGCAGCCAAACACGCAAATCATCTGACCCGGAATAAACGGCCGCGACGCTTTCAACAAGTTCTCCAAGCTGTCTGGAGTGTGCGCGTAATCGACAATGACGCTAATATCTTGGTCGGGACTAATTTGCACCCGTTCCATCCGTCCCGGAACTCCCGAAAACTGAGATAATTTCTCCACAATTGCGGACAAATCTAAACCCAATTCTAAAACAGCACCGACAGCAGCCAACATATTTGATAAATTGAACTGACCGACTAAAGGCAAAGAAAAAGCAGTTTCACCCTTGGGAGTGTGCAGCATTCCTTTAACTCCATTAGGCTGATATTCTAAATCATCAGCATACAAATCTGCCGTTTTCAGAACAGTGCTGTAACTCCAAATTCGGTCAGACTTTAAACTTTCAACTATCCGCTGCCCGTAGGGGTCATCAATATTAATTACAGCGCGATTCTTGAGGTAATCCGACCCAAACAAAAGCGATTTTGCCTCAAAATAATCTTCCATATCGCGATGATAATCGAGATGATCTTGAGTCAAGTTTGTAAAGACAGCAACTTCAAAACTACAGCCCAAAACTCGCTGCTGCGCTAAAGCGTGGGAACTGACTTCCATCACGCCGTGTTTGCATCCGGCTGCTACAGCTTCTGCCAGTTGTTTTTGGAGGTCAACCGCAAAAGGTGTGGTGTAAAGTGCAGTTTGTTGAAAGCCCGGCCAGCGAGTGTAAAGCGTACCGAAAATCGCCGTCGGCAACTGCATTTCATTGAGCAAAAATTCGATTAAATGAGTTGTTGTAGTTTTGCCGTTCGTACCCGTAACGCCGACAAGTTTTAATTTGCTAGCTGGATTGCCGTAAAAAGCAGTTGCTATTTGGCCGCAAACTTGAGCCATATCCGCTGCTGCGATGACGCAACTACCCCCGTCTTCGGAAGGTGTTTTCTCGGCTGCTTGGGTGGAAATTACGGCGGCAATTGCACCGCTGGCGATCGCACTTTGCCAAAAATCTCCCCCATCAACCCGAGTTCCCGGCATTCCCAAAAATAAATCCCCCGCCTGACAAGCGTGGGAATTAGTAGATAAACCCTTGACTTCGGCATCGAGGGCGGGATGTTTGGCGTCAAAGGAAATGCTGGGAACTGCTGCTAATAATTCTCTCAATTTCATCTGAAAAACTCCTCACTTGGATGTGTTGAATCTATTCTTACTCATCTATTTGCAAATATTTCTGTAACATTTGTTCCAATTGGACAATTGTGCAGCGGGGAGAAGGACGGGGCAAAAGTTCTTCCGGGGACAATGCAGCATCGCTAGCAGAATTTATTGGCTGAGGCTGCACTTTAAACAAAACTGGAACTTCGTACTGATAAGCTTGAAACCAGTCGTCGCGTTCAGTAATATCTCGGACTTCGAGTTGAAACTTCAGGCTTTCAATCTGTTCGAGTTTTTCTTGCAACCCTTCGCACAAGTGGCATCCGGGTTTGCTGTACAAAATCAATCGCATCATAAGAGTACAATTAGACTCGATCTTAAATTCTCGAAAGTGCGATCGCAAGTTGACGAACCCAACGCGAGTAAGACGCAACTCACGGCTTTATTGGTTGCAATGCGCGATCGAAGTTATCTTAGCATTGGCGGCGAACAGATTACCGCGCTTGACCATCAACACACTACAACCCCATCCCTCTCTTTCTCTGTCCCCTCTGCGTCTCTGCGGTTAAAAAATAAATCTAGTCCACCAATGAAAGAGTTAAATTTATTCACATCACCTAATTGTCAACTTAAATTTGACTAATAAATCAATGTTTAGTATAGTATATAAATAGCCCTACACAAAGGAGGCAGTATGGACTGCACCGAATACGCAGAAGCAAAGCGAAAAGCAGCTAAAAAAATTAGCGCCGACATTCGAGAACGCTGGAACAATCGCATTGTTCAGCGGGAATTGCACTTGATGGGTGAAGCGGGGGCCGTGCAGTATTTATCTGATTATGGGCGCGGCATCGGTACGGCAAAAGTTATCGGTTTTGCACTGTGTGCGGAGTCGGAAGGATACCCCGAAATGGCGATCGGATTTTGGAAAAGAGCCTTTGAATTGGAAACCGGAGAAAAGCCGATCACCCTCAATGCTCCAAACAATTCTACCACCGATCTCGCTCCTGATAAACAATCAACTTCCGCCCCAAAAATAGAAACTGCCAACAATCCTATTGTGGCAGAATTGCCGCCGCACTTGCAGCCGGGAAGGATTGTGACAATGCAGCCAGTTGACGCGCCGAGCGATCGTTCTTATTATATCGAAAATCCCGATTATTGGGGACAACCAAAGCGCGACGGCAATCGAGTCGTTGTTATCGCGACGCCAGATAAAGTATACTACCAATCGCGATCGACTAACCTGCGACAGCAGCCATCGGTTGAAATTGAACAAGCATTAATCGACACAGCCGCTAAAATGGGCATCTTTGTTTTAGACGGCGAACTATATTACAAAAGCTGTACCGGCAGCGAACACCGCACGGGGGCGCAAGCTGCTACAGTTAATATTGAAAGCGGTTTTCCGACAATCCAGCCCAGCGCAATTTATGCCATTTTTAAAAGTTTGTTTTTCAAAGGCAATGACCTAACAATGGTGGCAGAAGCCGAACGAATTGAAGTGGGATTTGAAGTTGGCAAAATGCTGGCGAATTTATCCCTAGCCTTTGAAATTGTACCGACATTTCGCACTACCGCCGAAAAAATAGTCCTGGCAAATCAGCAGGAATCTGAAAATAGAGAAGGCGAAGTTTGGGTGTTGCACAACTGCCGCTATGTCGGTGGCAAAGATGTCAAGAAATATCCGATGGTGAGGACTAAATACTGCCTGGAATTCGACCTGTTTATTGTCGGATTGACGGCGACAAAAGTAGCGGGGCGGCCCTTTAGCGCCGTGAAAGTGGCGCAAGAAATGGATGGCAAATTAGTGCCAGTAGGAACAGTGGGAACGGGTTTTAGCGCCGGGGAAATGCTGGAAATTGCCCGACTCTACGAGGCTAACCCTAAAAGTGTCAAAATTAAAGTGCGATCGCAGGGTTTGACAGAAAGTGGCAAACTGTGGCACGCACGGTTTCTGGAGTTTTGTTAAATTTGTAGGGAAACGGCACTGCCGTTTCCTTCCCCAAATATGCGAGTTCCAACACATAGTATCAGATAAAATCAGCGGAGTAAAAATCAATGGTTATTAGCAAAAACAATTTCTACATTTCTCCAGAAGAGTACCTAGAAGGTGAGCGGGTAAGCCCGATCAAACACGAATACAGACGCGGACACGTTTATGCAATGACAGGGGCAAAAAAGCCTCACATTATTATTGGTAGTAATTTAGTTCGGCTGCTGGGAAATCATCTTCTTAATACGCCATGCTTAGTTTTATCATCAGATATAAAAGTCCGACTGGAAGAGGCAAATTGCTATTACTATCCTGATGTAGCGGTGACTTGCGACGAAAGGGATAGCTCAACTACTGAAGATTTCATTTTATATCCATCTTTAGTAGTTGAGGTATTGTCGCCCTCAACGGCAGCTTTCGACAGGGGCGATAAATTTGCCGATCACCAAACTTCTCCGAGTTTGCAAGAATACGTACTCATCACTCAATCTGAGATTAAAATTGAGTGTTTTCGGCTCAATGAGTCAGGAAATTGGGTTTCTCAAACTTACGGACAAGGAGATAGAGTAGAATTTGTTAGTGCGAATTTTAGTTGTGCAATTAGCGAAATTTATCAAAAAGTCCCCGGCCTCATATTGTGATGTATGAAAAAAAAACTTTCTTTGGTTCGTAGTCAGGAATGCAAGTCCTTCTTCTGAGGACTTCCGTCCTCACTCCGAACCGAAACGATAGCTAACCAATAGAAAAAACAATGATTAAAATCTTACACCTTTCAGACATTCACATGGGAAGCGGCTTTTCTCACGGCCGCATTAATCCAGAAACCGGTTTAAATACGCGGCTGGAAGACTTCGCGGCGACGCTGAGCAAATGTATGGATAGAGCAATTTCTGAACCCGTAGATTTAGTCATATTCGGCGGCGATGCTTTCCCGGATTCGACGCCTCCACCTTTTGTAAAAGAAGCTTTTGCCCGCCAATTCAGCCGCTTGGTGGACGCGCAAATTCCGACTGTTTTGCTAATAGGAAATCACGACCAACATTCTCAGGGACAGGGTGGCGCGAGTTTGGGTATTTACCGGACTTTGGGTATACCTAAGTTTATTGTAGGCGATCGCCTGGACACTCACCTGATTCAAACCCGCAGCGGGCCCGTACAGGTGGTAACATTACCTTGGTTGACTCGATCGACCTTAATGACACGTACCGAGACTGAAAACCTTTGTGTGGGCGATGTTAACCAATTATTAACCGAAAAACTGACGATCGCCCTAGAAGGAGAAATCCGCCGCCTCGATCCAAACGTCCCCACCGTACTTTTAGCACACTTAATGGCAGATAAAGCGAGTTTGGGTGCAGAGCGTTTTTTAGCAGTTGGAAAAGGCTTTAACATTCCCGTTTCCATGCTAACTCGCCCGTGTTTCGATTACGTTGCTCTCGGCCACGTTCACAAACACCAAAATCTGAATGCTTCTAACAATCCGCCCGTAATTTATCCCGGAAGTATCGAACGAGTTGATTTTAGCGAAGAGAAAGAAGATAAAGGTTTTGTGTTAGTTAATTTGGAACGGGGAAAAGCTGATTGGGAATTTTGCACTTTACCCGTGCGAGTGTTTCAGACTATTAAAGTGAATGTTGCGGAATCGGAAAATCCGCAAGCTGAGCTGGTGAAAGCTATTGGGAAGAAGGAGATCGCAGACGCGGTTGTGAGATTGATCTACCAATTGCGCTCGGAACAATTAGACTTAATTGATAACGCAGAATTGCACGCACTTCTCGGCGAAGCCCACAGCTACACAATTCAACCAGAATTAGTCAGTCAGCTAGCGAGGCCGCGGTTGCCAGAATTGAATGCTAACAATAGTATAGAACCGTTAGACGCTTTGAAAACTTATCTGGCAAGTCGGGAAGATTTGAAAGATGTTGCCGACAGTATGTTAGAGGCGGCGCAGGGTTTGTTGGGCGGCGCGGAGGAAGTTTTGGTCGAATTTTAGTCAAGAATCGCGCATCTAATTACAGGATGATTTTGCTGCCAAATATTGTAGGGTGGGCATCTTGCCCGCCCTAAATATACTATTTAACTCCCAAAAATCTCACCCACCGCCAATCGAGTTCCATTGGCAAAATCCACCCCAGACTGCACCTTTTTCCCCGCCAACTGCACCTCCCGCAACAATAATAAACCATCACCGGTTTGGACGATCGCCCCCAAGCCCTTCACAACCTTGACAACTTCCCCATTTGCGCCCGACAACTCATCCAAAACAGGCCATTCGCGTTCCAAAACTCTCAAATCCGCTGGCATTTGCAGCCAATATTCCGGCCCGACGGGCACAGTAGCTATCACCTTCAGAGAATTGCCACGAAAAGTCGTCGTGCAATCCGGGAAAAAGCCCCTAACTTGATTGTGAAGGTCGATCGCACTTTTCGACCAATCCAGCACATAATCCGCACTCTTAATCATCGGTGCGTAAGTCGCCTCAGCATCATCTTGAACAACAGCTTCAATTTTGTCGTCCCTCAATTTCACCAAAGTTTCCACCAACAAATCGGCCCCAAGTTCCGCCAACCTGTCACCCAAAGAATCAGCATTATCCAACAGCGTAATACCCGCAAAAGCCTTCAACAGCATCCCGCCAGTATCCATACCAGCATCCATCAGCATAGTAGTAATTCCCGTCGCCTTTTCCCCGTCAAAAAGACAGCGCTGAATCGGCGCGGCACCGCGATACTTCGGCAAAATTGAACCGTGAACGTTAACGCAAGCCAAACTAGGAATATCCAGAATTTCTTGAGAAAGAATTTGGCCGTAAGCCACCACCACAAAAAAATCAGCTTCTGCTTCCCGCAATTTGGCAATTGTTTCAGAATCTTTCTTGATTCGCTGCGGCTGCCAAACCGGGAGATGGTGATTTAAAGCCGCCATTCTTACAGGTGAAGGTATCAATTGATTGCCTCTTCCCCGACGTTTATCTGGTTGAGTCACCACAGCCACTACCTCGAATTCGGGATGACTTAGCAGACTGGATAAAGTAGGAACAGCAAATTCGGGAGTGCCAAAAAAAACAATTTTCATAGATTTTTAGTTATTAGTAAGTAGTTATCAGTCATCAGTTAGAGCGTGTAACCGTGATTCCTCTAGATACTGTCTTGCACTGTCAAAACGAGAAATCTACCAATCAACCCGGTTTCTAGCTCCCAATGCGTCTAGGACTCCAATAATGGTAGTTTCCTCCTCGATTATACACTTCGACGATAGTTCCGCCTTGTGCGATCGACAAAAAGGAACTCGATTGATACTCAGGTGCAGCCAGACTCAAACGCTCACAAGCAATGGGTTTGATAGACGCAAAAACCTTTGCATCTATTCTTCCCAAGTTAACTTTAACTGTTCTACATTAGGAATTCTCATCGAATATACCTTTATTACTGCTAATCTCAATCTTATCATATTTCCCCGAACATGGAAAAACCGTCGAATCTCCTGCTTAAACTCAGCCGCAGCTTATTTGCAGACACCGCCGAACAAGAAAAGTTTATTCATGCCGTCACCAATCCCCAAGCTTTTAATCCTGCTATCTTGTGGCGGCAACCCAAACCAACAGACAACCCATTTACTGTCGAAATTCCAGTTTCTTGGCAACCGGAATTTGTAGATAGACTAGCCTTAGAAGGGCAGCCGGGAAAACATTCCTTACATCAAGCAGGACATTACTACTGTCTCGACTTTTCCTCAATCTTCGCCGCCTCCACCTTATTAACAATAACGCAGCCAATCAAACTAATCCTAGATATGTGCGCCGTGCCGAAGGTAAAAGTGTATTTTCCTGGAAAACATTAAACCCACAATTGCTGTGGTGCCACGAAGTCATAGGCAAACGCATGGGAATGCTTATCTCTAATTTAAGACGCTGCCAAATTCAACCATCCGTCGCCACTAACGTCGATTCAAAAATACTTGCCGAGAAGATACCACAAACTGCTAATTTAGTAATAGTAGATGCTCCTTGTACTGGTCAGTCACTCTTACCAAAAGCAGACAAAGCACCCGGATGCTTTCATCATGTCACCATCAACAGCCATGCCAACCGCCAAAAAATAATTTTAGCCAATTCTGCTAAAATTGTAGCGCGGCCAGGTTATCTTGCATACATGACCTGCACTTATTCAACCGCAGAAAATGAAAAAGTCAGCGAATGGCTGTTAAGCAAATTCCCTGCATTTCCGCCAGTCACTGTTCCTCATTTAGAAAAATATCGATCGCACCTGACAGAAATTCCTTGCTATCGGATGTGGCCACAAGATAGACTAGGAGCAGGAGCTTTCACCGTTTTGTTTCAAAACACCTCCGATGGAGAGAGAAATCAACTACCAGCAGATTTTCTAGATTTAGCTCGTTTTACCAACATCTAACTATCCGCGTCCATCCGCGTGCATCTGCGGTTAAAAAAATCTTCTTCCCTGAATCCAATAAAAAATGATTTTATCCCAATTATCCCAAGCAATTAAAATGCCACTAAAACTAGCTGTCTGCATTTTATTTATCTTAAATATCCTAATACTAAGCGGTTGTCAAAACAGCACAACCCCAGCCTCAAAAAACGGCGAGCCGATCGAACTCACACTGTGGCACGGCATCAATCCCCCGCCAAATCGCGACGTATTTCAAACCCTAACAGACCACTTCAACAAAACGCATCCCAACATCCAGATCAAACCAGTTTACATCGGCCAGCCAGACCAACAACTGCCAAAAATATTAACAGCAATAGTTGGAAATGCACCTCCTGATTTGCTTTGGAATGCTGCCACAAGTTCCGGAAAACTAGCAGAACTCAACGCAATTAAGCCCTTAGAAAACTGGCTTGACAAATCGCCCCGGAAAGCCGAAATCTACCCGGCCCTCTTCGAGTCAATGGAACTCGACGGACACACTTGGTCAGTTCCCCTAGCGACAAACAACGTCGCCATCTTTTACCGTCCCAGCTTATTTGCAGCAGCAGGAATCAAAGAAGTGCCCCAGAATTGGGCGCAATTAAAGCAAGTAGCCCGATCGCTCACCCGAGACACCAACGGAGACGGCCGCACAGATCAACACGGCATAGTGCTCCCCCTAGGCAAAGGAGAATGGACAGTATTTACCTGGCTGCCATTCATGTTCAGCGCCGGCGGCGAACTCAAAGGCAAAACACCTCAAAGTCCTGTACCCCAAATAGATAATCCCGGTTCTCGCGCCGCCTTAGAATTGTGGAACGACTTGTTAAAAGAAGGTTCAGCAATATTGTCAGCACCCGAACGCGGTTACGAACTCGACAACTTCATCGCCGGGAAAGTCGCCATGCAAATTACCGGCCCGTGGACGCTAGCACAGTTGCAGCAAAGCGCGATCGACTACGCAGTAATGCCTTTACCGAGCCTCAAACGCCCCGCAGCCGTCGTAGGGGGTGAAAACCTATTTTTAATGAAAACCTCGCCAGAACGAGAGCGAGCAGCCCTAGTATTCTTAGAATACGTTCTAGGTGAAGAATTCCAAACAGCATGGGCATTGGGAACAGGTTATTTACCCATTAACTTAAAATCGAGACAGAGCAAAGCTTATCAAAGCTTTGTGGAAAAAAACCCTGTTTTGCAAGTATTTTTAGAGCAAATGAACTCAGCCAGAGCGCGACCCATTATTTCAGGTTACTCCCGCCTGTCAGAAAACCTCGGTCGTGCCATAGAGGCAACCCTTCTGGGGCGCAACCCCCAAGACGCCCTTAAAGAATCTCAAGAGCGTTTGACACTAACCTTAGATATTGCAACAGCAACAGGGAAATAGAGAAGGGAAAATATTTTTTGTGCTGTAACTTCTCCGCCTTCACTGTATTCGATCGCAATACTTGAAGCCTCGATTGATGGGTTAAAAATCTAGTGAAAATTACTACCGCCTGCACTTCTAATCAGAAACCGTGTTTCTTGCCCCAAACTTACCTAAAAGCAGAGATTTTACGTCGCTGTTATTGATATTTTAGGTATTTTAGGTATTTTAGGTATTATTGAGCATGGTGCAAGATGTTAGGGTGAATTGACTTACGATCGCCCGACACAAAAAGACACCCGCTGTGGCTCGGTAATAAATTTTTAAGAAAAACCAAAAATTTACAAACCAATTGCTTAGCCATTAGAGATATATTTACAAAAAAGCGATACTCCCGAAATTCATGGGCAGATTTGATCGAACAAAAAAACCGAACCCTCAACGGCACCACAAAAAGTTAGCTCAAACGCTTCTCTCACTACCTACCACCCATGACCTACTATCACCTAATAGAAACATTTTCTCTACCCTCTGCCTGTCCCGTGCCACCTACTGAGACCCCAACAACCGTCCACCTTTTCCCCAAACGACCATGCAGACAAAGTTCCTTAACCCAATCAAAGGACATTCCTGGCGGTACTTCCTCGCAGTAGGCGCGATCGCCCTGGTCTACTATTGGGCGTCGCAATTCGCAATTTCCACCCTCACCCTCAGTTCAGAAATTTACCCGATGTGGCCAGCAGCAGGAATTGCCCAAGTCGCCCTGCTGCTGTTTGGGCGGCAACTGTGGCCGGGAATCGCGATCGGAGGCTTCCTGTTCAGCATGAGCGTACCGTCGGCCAACATCGGCACGGCATTGATCTCGGCAGGCGCCAGAACCCTGCAAGCGTGGGCGGGAACTTATCTACTGCAGCGCATTAACTTTAGCGCAGGGCTCGATCGGCTCAAAGACGTTTTAGGAATAGTCGGACTAGCAGCCTTGGGCTCTACTCTAATCAACTCCAGCATCGGCAGCATCCTCGTATGCCTGACCGGTTTATCTAGCTGGAGCAATTTTGGCACGATTTGGGGGACTTGGTGGGTGGGAGACGCTATGGGAATTTTGCTCGTCGCCCCGCTGCTACTGACGTGGCAACAATTGCCCAAAGTCCCCACCCATCGCAAACAGATAGCTGAACGAGCGATTTGGCTGCTGCTGCTACTAGCAGTCGGCTGGCTCGTCTTTTGCTCCCGCACCCGCGCCGCCTACGCCCGCTATCCCCTCGAATACTTACCATTTCCCCTAGTAGTTTGGGCAGCCTTTCGATTCGGTCAGCGCTACACCGCCCTCTCCAACCTCATCCTCTGCGGCTTCGCCATCTGGGGTATAGCCCGAGGCAGCGGCCCCTTCCTCAAACACGCCAGCAGTATCCCCCAAGCGCTGTTATCCCTGCAAGCCTTCATCGCCGTCATCGCCGTCACCGGCTTAGTTTTAGCTGCCACCGTCGCCGAACGCCACCAAGCAGAAGCCTCCCTGCGGGCCAGCGAAGCCAGCCTCGCTAACGCCCAACGCATCGCCCAGCTAGGCAACTGGGACTTAGACCGCAACGCCCAGCAATTGCGATGGTCAGAGGAAATTTACCGCATCCTGGGACAGCAACCGGGAACTTTTGAACCCAGCCTGGAAGCCTTCTTGGAATACGTGCACCCTGAAGACCGAGAATTAGTCAAAACCTCGATCGAAGCCGCTTTATTTCAGCAACAGCCTTACAGCATCGACTACAGACTCATACTCCCCGACGGTAGCAACCGCACAGTCTACGAACAAGCCGCCGTCACCTCCCTCTACATCACCAGCACCGTCCAAGACATCACAGACAGAAAGCAAGCCGAAGCCGCCCTGCGTTCTTCAGAAGAAAGATTTTCCAAGGCCTTTCACGCCTCCCCAGTCGGGATCAGCATCTGCACCCTCACAGACGGATGCTTCCTCGATGCCAACGAAAGCTTTTTGCGCTCATTAGGCTGGCTGCGGCACGAATTTATCGGCCGCACTCCCAGCGACTTAGGAATATTTGTCAATTCAGAAGACGGGGGGCGGCTCGCCCAGATTTTGCAATCACAAAATTCAATCAGCAACCAAGAAATCAAAATTCGCACCAAAGCCGGCGAAGTGCGCGACTGGCTGCTGTCAGTGGAACTCATCCACCTCGGCACCACTCAGTGCGTTTTAATCATGACCACCGACATCACCGAACGCTTGCGTTCCGAAGAATTCCGCCGGGCCGCATTAGCCGCCGAAGCTGCAAATAGATCCAAAAGCATTTTTCTCGCCAACATGAGTCACGAACTCAGAACCCCCCTCAACGCCATCATCGGCTACAGCGAGATCCTGCAAGAAGACGCCCGAGACCTCGGTGCCGAAGAATTCATTGACGACCTCCAGAGAATTAATACCGCCGGCAAGCACCTACTAGACCTGATTAAAGATATTCTCGACTTGACCAAAATTGAAGCAGGCCACATCGACTTCCACCTCGAAACCTTCACCATTTCCACTCTGGTTGAGGAAGTAGTTGCCACGATCGCGCCGATGGCAGACAAAAATAGCAATATCCTAGAAATACAATGCCCCGATGATATTGGCTCGATGCAGACCGACTTGACTAAACTCCGGCAGTCTGTGCTCAACCTCCTCAGCAATGCCTCGAAATTTACTCGCTCCGGCGCGATTACCTTCGCCGTTACCCGATCGGTCGAAATCCCCGCCGACGCTGCCAAGAAAGGCAAAAAACTTGGAGCGTATAGAGGAGGTGGCCAAGCTGAAAATAGCTTGTCTCTTTTATCTTCCGCTCAAGATTGGATCATTTTTACGGTCAAAGATACCGGCATTGGCATGAGTCCCGAACAGTTAGCCAAAATCTTTGAGCCTTTCACCCAAGCCGATTCCTCAACTACTAAGAAGTACGGCGGCACTGGTTTGGGGCTGACGATTACTAAGAAATTCTGCGAAATGATGGGCGGAGACATTACTGCATTCAGCGAGGTGGGCAAAGGTTCTACTTTTACCATTCGGCTGCCAGCTATTTTCACCGACCTTTCAATCTCAACTGAAAAGTCTGACCAATAATATTTTTTTGACAGTTATTTTCGAGACCTGCAAATTTTATTTGCCTCCTCACTTAGCTGATTATTTCGCTAGCAGTTAGGGAAATTTGAAACATAATTTGTCACATTATTAACTCAGTTTTTTTAGTAGGTGTTCGTAATATAGAACTCGAAGATTAGGTGGGGCTATCTAACCCTAATTAAGTTATAAGTAAGTAAGTACGAAAAGTCATGAAATCGTTTCCGCTTGCATTAAAATAAGAATTTTTCCAGTGCAGTGCGAGCGTCCCGCGATCGTTGTTTGGCTGTCACCGAGTTTTTGAGCGTAAGTTCACTTGATAAGATGATATTATTTTTGAGCGTGCTGCCGACATTCAGATCATTGGTTTGTTGACAACCCTTAAAAGTACAGATAATCAATATAATTAGGGCATTTTGAAAAATTTTGGATAGCAGAGCTCCTCCATCGGCTTCTCGATAAAACCTGTGATGCGGGTTCGATCCCCTAATTTTCCCTTAACTGTATAGGTGCGTATATATACTATTAATTAAAAAGATATACTGTAGAAAGTTGCCTACAAAGCGCCAGAAAATATGCACCCCCACCTCCAGCGCCAACTCGAACAGCTCGGTTTAGCCAGCGAGTCTCCCCCTCCCACTGCTGAGCAGTGGCAGCTTTTATTAGAGCAGGTAAGTTGTAGCTATGACCGAGTTCAGAGTCAGCAAGAACTTCAGCAGGAAGATTGTTTTAACTTGGAGATGGTGGCATTAAAGGATTTAACTGACTCGCCCCAGTCCCCTCAAGACTCTCCAACAGCTTCAGAATTCGATCGACTGCGGGGGATTGTCAACAGTTTGGGGGCGGGATTGTGTATCCTTGACGCGAAGGGCTGTGTAATCTCGGTGAATCCAGAGGCAGAACGCTTGCTGGGATGGCGAGAGTCGGAACTAGCAGGCGTTTCCCTGCTAGAGCGCATCGGGAAGCAAAAGAAAGGCAAGAAATCCCCACTTTTGACAGCTCCGAAACAGTCGCTAAGTAAAAGTGAAGATGCGACGATCGCACCTACACTAGATTTACAAGAGGCGATCGCTTCCCGTCAACCTTGCAACAATTGGGACGACGAGTTTTTGTGTCGCGACGGCAAGATTTTACCAGTTTCCTATTTTTTCAATCCTGCAGTTGAGGGCGGCGAAATCTCAGTCTTGGTGTTTTTTGAGATTAGAGAACAACAGCGATCGATCTCGATGCTGCAAGCAGTTCTAGAATCTACAGATGCGGGAATTATAGCGGTTGACAGAAACGGCAATATATGCAATTATAATCAGAAATTTTTAGAGATGTGGGGTTTGTCCGCCAGCAAAGGAAAGTTGAGCCGATCGACCTTTGGCACTGTCAAAAAACCGCTCGAAACAGGATTCCCCTTCGCTAGGGAACAATTAAAAGACCCGCAAAGATTTCTCCAAAAAGTGATCAAAGTGTCGGCCCATCCAGATACTCAAATCCGCGAATTATTAGAATTTAAAGACGGAAAAATTATTGAATTAAATTCCTTGCCGTCAAAAATCGGAGCGAAGACAGTCGGCAGAGTCTGGAGCTTTCGAGATGTTACCGATTGCAAAAAAGTAGAACAATCTTTGCAGTATCGAGTAGAATTCGCTCAGTTGATTGCCAGTTTGTCAACCGATTTTATCAGCCAGCCCTTATCAGAAATAGATAAAAGCATCGATCGCACTCTAGAAGCGATCGCCACCTTCACCGGCTTTAACCGCAGTTACATCTACCTGTTATCAGAAGACAAAACCCGCGCCGACAAAACCTACGAGTGGTGTGTCGGCAGCATTCCGGCAATCAAAGACAGCACCGACAAACAAATAGACATCGCACAAATCCCTTGGATTGCAGAAAAACTCGATCGCGCCGAATGCCTCTATATTCCAGAAATCGGCGAACTCCCGCCCCCAGCGATCGCCGAAATTGCCTATTTTATCGGTCAAAATCAAGCCCAATTCCAGACAGAATCCCCATCCCCAACAGTCAATCAAACAGCAACCGCCTCAATACCTTCGATTGGCGCTTCCCTAAATAATTTAGAATCAAAAAAACAGCTTAAAAATATCCAATCGCTGATAATTATTCCCCTAATTTGTAGTAAAAACCTAGTAGGATTTCTCGGATTCGATGCCTTAAAGCAAACAGCAGATCGAGGAACCGAAATATCCCCACAGCTAAAAATGGTAGGAGAAATGCTCGCCAATGTCCTAGAGCGCAAGCGAGCAGAAGCAGCCTTGAGACAATCCGAAACAAAATACCGCAGCATCTTTGAAAACGCAGTCGAAGGCATATTCCAGACAACACCGACCGGGCACTATCTCAGCGGCAATCGCGCACTAGCCCGAATTTACGGCTACGAATCCTGTTCCCAAATGCTTGCCGAACTCACCGATATCAACCGTCAATTTTACGTTAACCCCAATCGGCGCGCCGAGTTTATGGCCCAATTGGGCGCGCGCCGCCAAGTGTCAAAATTTGAATCCCAAATATACCGCCGAGACGGTAGCACGATCTGGATTTCCGAAAACGCGCGCAGCATCGGCGACGAAAACGGCAGCGTTTTGTACTACGAAGGCACAGTCCAAGACATCACCGATCGCAAACAAGCAGAATCCGCCATGCAGTTGGCCCTAGAAGCAGCAGAATCAGCCAACCGAGCAAAAAGCACATTTCTCGCCAACATGAGCCACGAACTCAGAACCCCCCTCAATGCCATCATCGGCTACAGCGAAATGCTCAAAGAAGAAGCCGAAGAATTGGGCAGTGGCGAATCCGTCCCCGACCTCGAAAAAATTTGCAGCGCCGGCAAACACCTGCTATCCCTGATTGACGACATCCTAGATATTTCTAAAATTGAAGCAGGCCGAATGGATCTCTACTTAGAAACCTTCGACATCCATACCTTAATTGAAAGTGCTGTTGCCACGGCCAGGCCGCTAGTCGAGAAAAACGGTAATACCCTAGAAGTGTACTGTCCAGACAACCTCGACACCATGCACGCGGACATGACCAAAGTGCGGCAAGTGCTGCTGAATTTGCTCAGCAACGCTGCCAAGTTTACCCAAAACGGGAGAATTGCGATCGGAGTGGAAAGAATTAAAAATGAACAATTAAAAATGAAAAATCAAGAGGAATCTTCCCAAATTTTAATTTCCAACTCCGAATTTTTAAGTTTCCGCGTCGCCGACACCGGCATAGGCATGACACAAGAGCAATTGCAGCGAGTTTTCCAACCTTTCACCCAAGCTGATGCCTCGACTACCCGCGAGTACGGTGGCACCGGTTTGGGACTAGCAATCAGCCAGCGCTTCTGTCAGATGATGGGTGGCAGTATTGAGGTCAGCAGCAGCTTGGGTGCAGGCAGCACTTTCACCGTGCTCTTGCCCAGCGCCATCAAACAGCCGGAAATCCCCAACAAAGTCCACGACAGCACTAGCCCTCCGGACGCCCCCGCTGTCGGCACGGTGCTGGTAGTGGACGACGACCCGATCTCGCGGGATTTAATTCAACGCGCCCTCGCTCGCCAAGGACTGCACATAGAAGTCGCCGGCGGCGGCGAGCAAGCTCTCCGGCTCGCTAAGCAACTACGGCCAGACGCCATTACCCTGGACGTGATAATGCCCGGAATGGACGGCTGGGCGGTACTTTCAGCGCTGAAGGCAGATCCTGACCTTGCCGAAATTCCCGTAATCCTGCTATCCTTTGTGGGCAACAAAAGCCTCGGCTTTGCATTGGGTGCCTCGGACTACCTCACCAAACCAGTGGACGGCAAACGGCTGGCTGCTTTGTTGAAGAAGTACCGACGCGACCAAGACGGCGTTGCAAGTAACAATTTGACCTGTCAGATTCTCATTGTGGAAGACGACGTGGCCACGCGCAAAATACTGCGACGCATACTAGAAAGACAAGGCTGGGCAGTAACAGAAGCTGACAGCGGACGCGCTGCTCTCGATCGGCTAAAAGTTGCTCGCCCGCACCTGATATTACTGGATTTGACGCTGCCAGAAATGGATGGTTTTGAGTTGATCGGGGAAATTCGCAAATCGTACTCTGGAGATCCAATACCGATTGTTGTGATCACGGGGAAAGACCTGACACCGGCCGAAAGCCAGCAGCTAAACGGCTACGTGGAGCGGGTGCTACAAAAGGGAGTCTACAGTTGCGATACTTTGTTGCGCGATGTTCGCTCTATAGTCAATGACAGGTTCGATCGCAGGTACGACTCGAAAGGCAAGGAGAACACCAATGGCTAAAATCCTGTTGGTCGAAGATAACGAAATGAACAGGGATATGCTTTCTAGGCGTCTGGCCCGCAAGGGACATGAGGTCTTTATTGCTGTTGACGGTGCTGAGGGAGTGTCCATGGCGCTCGCGAAAGTACCCGATTTGATTCTGATGGATATGAGTCTGCCGGTTCTCGACGGGTGGCAAGCAACGCAGCAAATTAAGGCGGCTCCTGAAACTAGCAGGATTCCGGTGATTGCGCTGACGGCTCACGCAATGGCGGGCGATCGTGAAAAGTGTCTTGCCGCCGGCTGCAACGACTACGACACTAAACCGGTCGAGTTTCCCCGACTTTTGGGTAAAATTGAAACTCTTCTGAAAGAGGCCCTGACATGAAAGGTGATGAGGGCAGCGTACTGGTTGTTGACGACAATGAGGTAAACCGCGATTTGCTCGCCCGCCGACTTCAGCGTCAAGGCCATGTGGTGACTGTTGCTGAAGATGGTCTGCAAGCTCTGGAAATGTTGCGAACAGAGCCTTTTGATTTGGTTCTCCTCGACATTATGATGCCGCAAATGAACGGCTATCAAGTGCTCGAAAGTCTGAAGGCGGATGAAAAGTTGCGCCATATCCCGGTGATTATGATTTCGGCGGTGGACGATATCGACAGTATCGTCCGGTGTATAGAGTTGGGGGCGGAGGATTATCTTTCTAAACCGTTCAATCCGGTATTGCTTAAGGCTCGGATTAGCGCTTGTCTGGAAAAGAAGCGACTGCGGGATAAGGAACAGGCATATTTACATGAGTTGGCGCAGGAAAAGGAAAAGTCCGAGCGTTTGCTGTTAAATATTTTACCGAAGGCGATCGCGCAACGCCTCAAACACGGGGAAAGTACGATCGCAGACAGTTTCGCTGAGGTGACAGTGATGTTTGCCGATTTGGTCGGTTTTACTAAGCTTTCGGCTCATTTATCGCCGGCCCAATTGGTGGAGTTGCTCAACGAGATTTTTTCGGCTTTTGACGAGTTGGCCGAGCGCTACGGACTTGAGAAAATTAAGACGATCGGCGATGCTTATATGGTGGTTGGCGGTTTGCCGACGCCCAGCGACGACCACGCCGAGTCGATCGCCGAAATGGCGCTGGAAATTCAAGCAGCAATGACTAAGATACATACCAAGGGAGGTCAGCCGCTCAGCATTCGCATCGGCATCCACACAGGCCCGGTAGAAGCTGGGGTAATCGGTACTAAAAAATTTACTTACGATTTGTGGGGAGATACGGTAAATACAGCTTCCCGGATGGAATCTCAAGGCGTCCCCGGCAGCATTCAGGTGACAGTTGCTACCTACGAGCGCCTGCGGGATAAGTACGTTTTTGAGGAGCGCGGCGTGATTCCAGTGAAGGGCAAAGGCGATATGATGACTTATCTGCTTATGGGCCGAAACGCCTCATGACTAATGACCAATTACCAACTTGACAAATGAGCGTAAATTCTAACCTTTTAATGTACGCCCAATGGGCGGGAATTCTGACAGTAGCTTTGGCTATTTTAACAGTTATAGCATTTATCTTCAAATGGGGTTTTCGCTTCCGATTGGTAGGAGTGACAAGCTTTATGGGAGTAATTGCTGCGAGTATATTCGGTCTGGGTTTGGGACTGTTTTCCCGCACAGAAATTCCCGGTGCAGTTCGCTATTCTTTAGTTTACGATACAGGCGGCGCTCAAACAGTAGTTACTGTGCCACCTTCGATCACCGAATCCGAATTAGAAGCAACGATGCAGCAAGCGGCTGCGGATTTGTACTCTCCAGGGCGCTCTGGGCGGGGCAGAGACTACATGACAATCCGGGTTCGTACAGTTGTACATCCTGAACCTGGGCTGTCGCAGCCGCTGTTTTTGGGCGAGGTGAGGCGATCGCTCGCGACTCGTTATGATGACAAAATGGCGATCGAAATCTTCCCCGAAAAAGTTGCTATTCTGAAAAAATATCAAGCCTAAAAGTAGTGATTGTTGGGTGCGCCATGTGCACCCAGCCTTTTGCATAGATTCGATCGCTCTTCTTATAATTATCTGCATTTATCCGTGTTCATCTGCCTTAAATCTGCGGTTGAGCCTATAAAAAACCAAAAATACTAAAAAAATTTATGACTCAAAATACAGAAAAACTACTAAAAGACCTCTACAACGCCTTTAACCCATCTTCTCCTTTGCCAGCAGGCGACCCGCAATATGTTGACTGTGGGGAAGTGCGAGGAGATGACAATATTACCCTAGACTTGGGCCTCAACATTGAGCGTTCAGAACCGATGACTTGCCAGTTGTATGCAGGACATCGCGGTGCTGGAAAATCAACCGAATTGCTGCGGCTACAGCAACACTTGAACAACAAAGGTTATTTTGTAGTTTATTTCGCGGCTGACGCGGAAGATATCAATCCCGAAGATACTGAATATACAGATATTTTGCTAGCTTGCACCAGACATTTATTAGAAGCAATTAAAGAGGCTGACTCCAAGCCTTTGCTCAATTGGATGAAAGACCGCTGGGACGATTTAAAAGATTTAGGGCTAACAGAAATATCTTTTGAAAAATTGAGCTTAGAGGCGCAAATTAGTCAGTTTGCCAAGTTGACGGCGAATGTGAGAACTCAACCGAGTCTGCGCCACAAAATCCGAGAAAAAGTTGAACCCCAAACACAAACGCTGATTGATGCGCTAAATGAGTTTATTGGCGACGCTAAAAAAAAGTTGCCCAATAAATATTCGCAACTGGTAGCGATTGCCGATAATTTAGACCGGATTGTGCCATTTTCTGCGGCAGACGCAGGAGGACGCAGCAATCTAGACCAAATTTTCTTAGACCGCAGCGAACAACTCCAAGCTTTAGATTGTCACGTCGTTTACACTGTACCGATTTCCATGGTGCATTCTAACCGCGCTGCTGATTTAAGCGATAAGTACAATACTCCGCAAGTGCTGCCAATGATTCTGGTACAGAATCTAGATGGTAGCGCTCACCAACCGGGACTTGCTAAAATTAAAGAGTTAATTAAGAAGCGGGTGCAAAAAATAGATCCAAATCTATCTTTAGAAACAGGATTGTTTGACACCGAAGAAACCCTAGAACGGCTGTCCTTGATGAGTGGAGGTCACGTTAGGGATTTGATGAAGATGATGCGAGAAGCTGTGAATCAAACACAGAATTTGCCAATTACTGCCAAAGCGGCCCAAAGAGCAATCACCAAAGAGCGGGATGTCTACCGCAGAACTCCCGGAAAAGATGAATGGCAAATTTTAGCCAAAGTATCTCTTTCTCACGAGATAGATAATGACGAACAGCACCGCAATTTGCTATTTAACCGCTGTATTTTGGAATACCGATATTTTGATGATGAAGCAGAAAAGCTGCCTTGGTATGATGTTCACCCACTAATTAAAGGCATTCCGCAATTTAAGGAAGCAATTGCACTAATGCAGCCATGAAACCACAAATAATTGATTGGGACGAAGATTTGCCACCAGCAGAACCGGAGGAAGAATATCTAACTCTGGTACGCACTCTCAAGCGGACAGATGGCTTTAGCTTGTTGTTTGTTGAGTGTTCGCCGGCGCAGGGAGAACGCTGGATTGCTAGAGTTAAAAGAGATATTCCGCAGCAAAAAATTGAGGTTTTGCGGCTGAAGGAATCGGTTTATGATTTTTACAATCTAATTGAAGAGTTGCCAAATCGCGATCGCATCAATGTCCTATTCGTCCAGGGTGTAGAATATTCACTTTATGAATACGAACAAGAGAAAAAAGATATCGGCTGGGAAAGTAAGGATATTTATTCTTACAGTTGGCGGGGAGTGCCACCTGTTTTAATTAATTTAAACCAGCAGCGAGAACGATTTCGAGATAATTTTAAAATCTGTTTTGTTTTTCTGTTGCCTAAGTTTGCTATTGATTATTTTATTCAGCGGGCACCTGATTTCTTTGATTGGCGATCGAGTCTATTTAAGTTGTCGATGGATGAAGAAAGCTTACAAGCAGAATCAAAGCAGGCTTGTTCCGAAAGAGGGAAGCGAGAAGATTATCTAGCTTTGACTCCCCAAGAACGGAAACGGGAATTGGTGAGGATTCAATCTTTAATTGATGAGGATGGGCAAACACCCGAACAACAAGCAGAATTGTTTTATGAACAAGGTTTATTGTATGGCTATGCTGAAGAATATACAAAGGCGAGATCCTCCTTCGACAAAGCCTTAGAAATCAAACCAGATTCATATGAAGCCTGGAACTATCGGGGCAGGGCACTAGGTAATCTAGGAAGATTGGAAGAAGCGATAGCCTCCTTCGACAAAGCCTTAGAATTCAAACCAGATGATCACAAAGCCTGGTACATTCGGGGCATTGCACTGCGTAAATTAGGAAGAATGGAAGAAGCGATAGCCTCCTACAACAAAGCCTTAGAAATCAAACCAGATGATCACGAAGCCTGGTACTATCGGGGCATTGCACTGCGTAATTTAGGCTTATTGGAAGAAGCGATAGCCTCCTACAACAAAGCCTTAGAATTCAAACCAGATCATGACGCAACCTGGTACAATCGGGGCAAGGCACTGGATGATTTAGGCTTATTGGAAGAAGCGATAGCCTCCTTCGACAAAGCTTTAGAATTCAAACCAGATTATGACGCAGCCTGGAACCTTCGGGGCATTGCACTGCGTAACTTAGGAAGATTGGAAGAAGCGATAGCCTCCTTCGACAAAGCCTTAGAATTCAAACCAGATGATGACGCAGCCTGGAGCCTTCGGGGCATTGCACTGCGTAACTTAGGAAGATTGGAAGAAGCGATCGCTTCCTACGACAAAGCCTTAAAAATTAAACCAGATTATCACGTTGCCTGGGACATTCGGGGCATTGCACTGGATGATTTAGGAAGAATGGAAGAAGCGATAGCCTCCTTCGACAAAGCCTTAGAATTCAAACCAGATTATCACGTAGCCTGGTACTATCGGGGCAATGCACTGGGTAATTTAGGAAGATGGGAAGAAGCTATCGCCTCCTACGACAAAGCCTTAGAATTCAAACCAGATTATCACGTAGCCTGGTACACTCGGGGCAATGCACTGGGTAATTTAGGAAGATGGGAAGAAGCGATCGCCTCCTACGACAAAGCCTTAGAATTCAAACCAGATAATCACGCAGCCTGGAACAATCGGGGCTATGCACTGGGTAATTTAGGAAGATGGGAAGAAGCGATCGCCTCCTACGACAAAGCCTTAGAATTCAAACCAGATAATCACGCAGCCTGGAACAATCGGGGCTATGCACTGGGTAATTTAGGAAGATGGGAAGAAGCGATCGCCTCCTACGACAAAGCCTTAGAATTCAAACCAGATGATGACGCAACATTTTATAATAAAGCTTGCTTCTATGCGTTACAGAGTCAAATTGACCAAGCGATCCAGAATTTGCAGCAAGCCATCAATCTGAATCCTGACAAATACCGAGAAATGGCAAAAACTGACTCGGATTTTGACAGCATTCGATCGCATACTCGGTTTCAAGCCTTGATTCAAGAATAGAGATTTGCCCGTGGGCGGGGCGAGTTTATGAGATTGTCGGTTTTAGGCAATTATTGTTGGTAAAACCCGCCCCTACAGCATCAAAAACACTTTTCAACCGAAGCTAGTACACACGATATGATAGAAGAATTAGTAGCGAGGTAAAAGATGACTCAACTAAATGTAACCGTAACCCATGACAGGTTTCCCGAACTCATCGCCCGTGTCGAAGATACTGGAGAACGAATCGTCATAGAACAGGAAGGAAAGGCGATCGCTGCTATCATTACTTATGCAGACCTGAAGCGACTGGAAGCCCTAGAAGCTGCCATAATTAACAAAGCAAAACTAGAAGAATATGAATCGCTAAAAGCTGCGATCCGCAATCCAGCTTTTGATTCTCTGAGAGACTCAGCAGAAGATATCTACACTTTAGCTGATGGCTTGCCATTCCACGACCCTGAATGGGTTAAAACAGTAGCAAGCGAGCCTAAGTTTGGTTCGACCTTGGACTCAGAAGAAGACATTTATACCATAGCTGACGGTAAACTATTCCATGACCAAGGGTAAGATTTTCCTAGTACCGTTTCCCTATGACGATTTATTGGCTAACAAACTGCGTCCAGCAGCTTGTTTGAGTCAGCCTTTGGGATCACGGCGCCATGTGATTCTTGCTTATATTACAAGTCGTTTGCCAACAAATCTACTGGAAACAGATATCGTATTAGAAGCTTCTCATCCCGACTTTGCTGCTTCGGGGCTGCGTGTGCCATCTACTATCAGGCTGCATCAACTTGTAACTGTTTCTACAGTGGTTGTTCAGCGTGAGTTGGGTGAATTGTCACTAGATACACAAGCTCAAATTGCTGAAAAGCTCTGCAATTTGCTAAGTCAGTGATCGCCGATAGGTGAAAATTCTATCAGGACTTAGGCAAATTTTAAATTTTTACACTACCCGTAGTAGTAACATCTGCAATTCACTACAAATAGGGTTGAGGTGTAACCCACATTCCGCAGATGTGTGTGGAATTTTTTATCAGTTGTGAAAAGTTGGAGTCAAAAAGTTTTTCCCTTTAA